>SLEW01000205.1 GCA_007124575.1 Bacteroidales bacterium
GTGCAGAGGAAAAGATCCTCGGCATTGAAGAGCGTCTTTTTCAGGAACTTGTTTTTGCGGTGGCTGAATATGTGGAGCCCATCCAGCTAAATGCCAATGTGATTGCCCGCATCGACTGTCTGCTTTGTTTTGCGGGCATTGCCAAGCAGTATGGTTATACTAAACCGGAGATAGACGATTCTTGTGTGCTGGACATCAAAGGAGGGCGTCATCCTGTGATCGAGCATCAGCTTCCTCCCGGGGAAACCTATGTGGCCAATGATGTTTTCCTGGACAATGACAAACAACAGATAGTGATTATCACCGGGCCCAACATGTCGGGAAAGTCAGCGTTGCTGAGGCAGACGGCCCTGATCGTGCTGCTGGCCCAGATGGGTAGCTTTGTGCCTGCTGACAAGGCTTCCATTGGTCTTGTGGACAAAATATTTACCCGTGTAGGGGCGTCTGACAATATTTCAAGCGGGGAATCCACCTTTATGGTGGAGATGAATGAAACGGCCAGCATTCTGAATAATATCTCTGACCGAAGTCTGATTCTGCTTGACGAGATAGGACGGGGCACGAGCACATACGATGGGATAAGCATTGCCTGGGCTATTGCTGAATTTCTGCATGAGCATCCTATGTTCAGGGCCAAGACCTTGTTTGCCACACATTATCATGAGCTCAACGAGATGGCCTCTTTATTCAGCCGGATTAAAAACTATAACGTGTCTGTAAAAGAGGTAAGAAATAACGTGATTTTCCTTCGCAAGCTGGTGCCCGGGGGCAGTGAGCACTCTTTTGGTATTCATGTGGCGCGCATGGCAGGCATGCCTTCCAGGGTCATAGAAAGAGCCAAAAGCATTTTGTTACAGTTGGAAAAAACACACAGCCATGAAGAGCTGACGGGGGGCACGGGGTCTCAGAAAAAGACATCCAGCCGGGATGAAAACATGCAGTTAAGTTTCTTCCAGCTGGATGATCCTGTATTGTTGCAGATAAAAGAGGAGATCCTCAATACGGATATAGATACGCTTACTCCTGTTGAAGCCTTGATGAAGCTCAATGAGATCAAGAGGCTGCTTGGGAAATAGAGGTTATTTTACGTATCCCGGGTCAGTTTCTGTAGCCCATGTTTTGCAGCACATCGTCGCTCAGGTCGTATCGCACATCTGTGTATATCATGGCAGCCCCGCCGGCCCTGTCAAAGATTACAGCGTAATTTCCACGGTCAGCTATGGTTTCAATTGCATCATGCACCTGATCCTGGATGGGCTGCACCAGCTCCTGCCGTTTTTCAAAAAGGTCACCTTCCCTTCCAAACCGCTGCATTTGCAGTTCTTTGGCTGTGCGCTCCTTCTCAATAATTTCTTCTTCGCGCTGTCTCTTGATGTCATCAGGCAACAGGGGTGCTTCTGCCTGGTATTCCGTATACAACCTGTCAATTTCGGCAAACATGTTTTCAATTTCTCTTTGCCATTCTATGGAAAGCTCTTCAATTTCTCTTTCTGCTGCCTGATATTCAGGAATATTGTCAAGAATATATTCTGTGTCGACATAGGCAAAGCGCTGGCCGAATGCTGCTGTTGACAGTGCTGCTGCCAGCAGGAACAGGATGAAATGTTTTTTCATGGTGTTATCCTCCTTGATGGTTAAGGGTTAGCATTAGTCTATTTGATGTCCGATGGTAAAGTGAAACTGCCCGCCACCAGCGCCGGGTCTTCCGGGTACTTCATCAAAACCATATCCATAATCAATACCCATCAGGCCAAACATGGGGAGAAATATGCGTGCACCAATTCCGGCTGAGCGTTTAAAATGAAAGGGGTCGAATGATTCAAAATCGCGGAATGCGTTACCCCCTTCTACGAATGCCAGGGCATAAATGGTGGCCATTGGGTTCAATGACAGGGGGAAGCGGAGCTCCACAGTGTATTTGTTGTAGGCATTCCCTCCGATGAACTCTCCCTGTGCGTCGGTGGGTGTAAGGGCATAATTGGTATATCCTCTCAGTGCGATAATTTCGCGGCCGTCGATCTCCCAGCCTGACAGTCCGTCACCACCCACGTAGAAGCGTTCGAAGGGCGGATGTCCGATGTCAGAGTTATAGTAACCCAGGAAGCCAAAACGAATCCTGGTGGAAAGGATCAGGTCTCCTACGATAGGTGTATACCAGTTGCCGCGGAAGTTCCATTTGTGATATTCCAGCCAGCGGTATTTTTCCTGGGGTTCTGCACCGGCATAATCTTTGTCTGAAAGCAGCGAATAGGGCGGTGTTAGCTGTAAGCCCAGCGACACCTCGGAGCCGCGTCTTGGGAAGAGCGAGGCATCTTTGGAGTTTCTGCCGAATGTCAGGCTGTAGCTTAGGTTGTTGGACTGCCCGTCATCAAAGACAAACCTGATGGGGCTGTTGAGGATGTCGTAGTGCTGATAGTTAACAGACTGTCTGATGAAGAAATAGTCGTCGGGGACGGTCAGTCGTTTTGCCAACCCCACTGATGAGCCGATGATCTTGTAGTACCCGTAGTCGGGGTGATTGCTGGCAAGGTTTCTCCGGTGGGTTGTCTGGTAAAAGGACACACTCAGCGCGTTAGGCCTGTTGCCGCCTAACCAGGGCTCGGTAAAAGAGGCATTATATGAAAGGTATCCTCTGCCGTAGGTTTGCGCCCGTAGTGAAAGACGTTGTCCGTCTCCCGTGGGCAGAGGTTGCCATGCATCCCGGTTAAACAGGTTTCTTGTAGAAAAGTTATTGAAAGACACGCCGATTGTTCCTATGATCCTGTTGGCACCCCAGCCTCCTGAAAGTTCTATCTGGTCTGATGAGGTTTCTTCCACGATGTATTCCAGGTCTACTGTGTTGTCGGCCGGGTTGGGCACAGGCTGTACGTCGATGGTTTCCTGGTCGAAAAAGCCGAGCTGGATGATTTCGCGCTGGCTCCGGATAATATCAGAGCGGCTGAAGAGCTGACCGGGGCGTGTTCGTATTTCACGCATGATGACATGGTCGTTGGTGCGGGTATTTCCCGTGACAGTGACCCTGTTTATTCGTGCCTGCTCACCTTCATACACCCTGATCTCAATGTCTATGGAGTCATTTTCGACAGCAACTTCCACCGGGTCGAGTTGAAAAAACAAATAACCCACATCCATGTAGAGTGAGCTCACATCACCCTCCTCCATGTTCATATACAGGTTTTTCTCCAGTTTGGCCTGGTTGTAGACATCTCCCCTTTGGATGTTCAACACATCGTTAAGTGTTGTTTCCGAGTAGACGGTATTTCCAACCCAATCAATATTCCGAAAATAATATGTGGGTCCTTCGTAAATATGCAGGTCAATTTCGATGCGGTCGTCTTCCACAAAATAAACAGAATCCCTGACGATAGCTGCATCGCGCTTACCCAGTTCGTTATAGTGGTCAATGACCCGGCGCTTATCTTCTTCAAACTCTTCTTCCACCAGCTTCGAGGATGTAAAGATAAACCGCAGGCTTCTTTCACGGGTATTTCGCATTAATCGCTTTATTCGCCGGTCAGACAGAATCTCATTTCCATATATATTGACTTCACTGATGCGTGTTCTGTCACCCCGTTCGATGTTGAACTCGAGGATAATGGCGTTAACGCGTGCGGTATCTTCCTTTTCCACAATATCTATGGTGGGGGTGCGATAGCCTTTCTCGATATAATATTCTTCAATGGTGCTTTCAGCTCTGAAAAGCAGGTTTTCAGTGACCACATCACCGCGGATCAGGTTGAGTTTTTCTCTTAGGTCGTCGGCTTCAGATCTTCTGATCCCTTCAAATTCATAGCGGCTGAGCCTGGGTCTTTCCCTGAGTTCAATGCTCAAAAATATGACGTCATCCTGTATTGATGTGATCCCGATACTTATATCCTGAAACAGACCTTGCTTCCAGAGGTTGTTAATGGCATTGGATACAGCTTCCCCCGGTATTTCGATACGTTGACCGACCGCAAGCTGGCTCACCATAACTACCACATTGTCGTCGATTGCCTGCGTGCCTGTCACGGAGATACCTCCTATTTCAAACTCCTGG
The DNA here is from genome assembly GCA_007124575.1 of Bacteroidales bacterium. Taxonomy (GTDB): domain Bacteria; phylum Bacteroidota; class Bacteroidia; order Bacteroidales; family UBA7960; genus PUPG01. The sequence goes on from SLEW01000205.1 coordinate 4,040, forward strand.
GGGTTAAGGGGGTCGAGTTCAATATCTTCACCTGAAAGCACCTGTTGGGCACTTCCCTGGAATGAGACAAGAAAAAGTGCAAGCAGAAAAAAATGAGCAATAAATTTATGCATTATACTGTGGGTTCAAGCGTTTTTGGTGGTTAAAACTTCGGCTTTTACTTTTCCAAAGCGTCGTTCTCTCCTCTGGTAGTCGATGACAGCCTGGAAGAGATGCTGTTTTCTGAAGTCTGGCCAGTACACTGGTGTAAAGTAAAGTTCAGCATAAGCCAGTTGCCATAAAAGGAAGTTGCTGAGCCTGAGTTCTCCACTTGTTCTTATGAGGAGGTCGGGGTCAGGGAAGTCAGCTGTTTCCATAGCACTGGCAAAAAGCTCTTCATCTACCTGGTCAGGGTTTATTGTTCTGTCGGCTACTTTTTGTGCGATTTTCCGGGCGGCATTAACGATTTCCCATCGTGCACTGTAACTGAGTGCTACGGTAACATGCAGCCTGGTGTTGTGTGCTGTGGTGGCCATTGCTTCGTCCAGTGTTTCCCTGCATTTTTGTGGCAAGGAATCGAGGTCTCCGATGGCATGCAGCCTTACGCCATTATCATTGAGTTCTTGTGTTTCATTTCGAATGGCCTCTACAAGCAGGTCCATTAGGGTTTGCACCTCTATATGAGGCCTGCACCAGTTTTCTGTGGAGAAAGCAAAAAAAGTTAAGTGCTGGATGCCGATCTCTGCGGCTGCTTTCACTGTATCACGCACGGCTTCCACACCATTTTCATGACCAAAGATGCGTTCTTTGCCTCTCTGGGTAGCCCAACGTCCATTGCCGTCCATGATAATGGCCACGTGCCGGGGAAGTCTCGTTTTATCAATATGTTGCTTTAAATCCATTCTATCTCAATATATTATACCTCCCAAAAGTGGCACAAATTTCTTAAAATGTTTCGACAAATAAAAGGAAAAACGCCAAGTTTAAGAAAAATTAAGCTAATAAGGGCATACAGCACAGCTCCTGTCGCGAATCCTAAGGGTTATAGATAGCCCCGCAAAGGAGTACCAGTCATCGATCTTGGGGTTTCCGACCCCCGGGGCACTGTCCAGCTGATCGGTGGTAGTATTGCGTACCCCCCAGTCTATCCCGCCGGTAAATTTATCTGTAAGATGAAACTTAAAACCCATGCCTACAAGGAAAGAGAGTCTGCGGAATTTTCGGTCCATCGTGTTGCTGTTAAAAGAGAAACCCCCGGTGCCTGCAAAAATATATGGAGAATATCGCTTGTCTTTATCACCGGCAATAAATGGCAGGAAGTTCACTTCCCCCTGCACGCTTAACTCTGTGATGCTTGCTGTAAAGTTAAAAACCTGGGGGCTGCCAAGCACATTATAGGGTGTGTTCTCATCCGAGCCGCTAATTTCACCGTGATTTACATTTAACCGGAAGGAAATGTGGTTGCTCGCATTATACCTGGCAAACAAACCGAATGCAGGCTGTGGCTCATAAAAATGTGTGGTGGGATTTAAATCACCCAGATAATAGGAGGTGCCTGCTGTTACCCCAACTTCATATGTTTGGGTGAATGCGTGGTACGGCTTGGCTATTA
>SLEW01000034.1 GCA_007124575.1 Bacteroidales bacterium
ATAACCTTACTGAGCTCGCAAAGCTTAACATGGCCGAGTTAATGCGCTTCAACGGAATTGGTGAAGCGAAGGCCAGCAATATCACTGCTGCGATGGAGCTGGGACGGCGACACCGGCTTTCTGAAGGTCTTAGCCGAAGCGTGATACACAACAGTCGCGATGCCTTTGAGATCATGGATCCCATCATCGGCGACATGACTTATGAAGAGTTTTGGATCATCCTGCTAAACAGGGGCAATAAAGTGCAGCGTACACTATGTGTGAGCGAAGGCAGCATCTCAGGAACCGTGGCAGACCCAAAGAAAATTTTTAAGATGGCGCTGGATCACCATGCTTCAGGCATTGTATTATGTCATAACCACCCAAGCGGCCAGGTAAAACCCAGCCAGCCGGATCAGCACCTGACAAGAAAATGCAGGGAAGCAGGCCTTTTTCTGGATATTCCCGTGCTTGACCATATCATCGTGGGAAACCGTAAGTTTTTCAGCTTTGCTGACCAGGGATTGCTATGACTGATAACCCTGCATAAACACCTGTCTGTAATTTTTCTTAAACCAATATTTAAGCTTACCTTTACACTGCATTTTTAATCAGGAACGCAGATGATACTGGTATACAGTCCACACATCTCAAGCCGGACAGAATACATCACCTCGCTGCTGTTTAAGCACCTGCTGGGGCTGGAATACAAGCTGACCCGGGATGAGGACAGCTTTACCGCCTACAACGGGCCAAAGATCAATTACAGCCAGCGCGCACTGCACCGTGGGGGAATATACATTCCTGCAAGCGGATTCCTTCAGGAGCGGGGTGTAAATAAATTCGAACCCGGCATCAACAAGCGAAAAAGAATCCCACTGCTTTTCCCGGATAAGGAACACACCGGGACCCTTGAGTTCGATCCTTTCGCCGCATCATTTTACCTCGTGAGCCGGTATGAGGAATACCTTCCGCATCAGAAAGATAAACACGGACGCTTTGAAGCGGACCAATCGTTTGCATACAAACACGGTTTCCTGCAAAAGCCATTGGTGGATCATTATGCCATCATGCTCAGGGATGCACTGCTTGAGAAGTACCCCGGATTAGATGTTCCGGAGCAAAAATTTACCTTTATCCCTACCTATGACGTGGATGTGGCCTTTGCCTACAAGGGCCGCACCATGTTCCGCAACGTGTTCGGCATCCTGCGTTCTATGGCCAGGCTCGACTTTTATTCACTAAAACAAAGGTTTACCGTAATTCTTGGGAAAGAACGCGATCCCTACGACACCTATGATCTGCAACTGCAATTGTATAAAAAGAGTGGGATCAAAGCCTATTATTTTTTCCTGTGTGGTGATTATGGACCGTATGACAGGAATGTGGCCTTCTTTTCCCAGCAGTTCTTCCTCCTTATCAAAAAACTGGGCGACTATGCCTATATCGGCATTCATCCCAGCTATGCCTCTCATGATGAAGAAGGAGCCCTTGCCAACGAAATCCAGAGGCTGTCAGGCATCATAAAAGATGACCTAAAGTATAGCCGGCAGCATTATCTTCGGCTTGCCATTCCCAAAACCTATCATGAGTTGCTCAAACATAATATTGCTTATGATTTCACCATGGGGTATGCTTCCCAACCAGGGTTCAGGGCAGGCATTTCACGACCCTATCCCTTCTATGACCTGACAGAGGAAAAGGAAACTCCACTCACCATTGTTCCTTTGGCAGTTATGGACGGAACATTGCATGATTATCTTAAACTTTCGCCGGATGATGCCCTGAAGTTGATAAAGAAGCTAATGGGTGAAGTTGACAAGGTAAATGGCGTTTTTTCGACACTATGGCATAATGATGCCCTGGGTGATCACGATACATGGAAAGGCTGGAAGGATGTGTATCTGAAAACATATGAATCAGCGGCAAAAAAACATCTTCATGCCAGAAGGGAGCAAGGGAACCTATAGGAATATCTTCTGGTTGCTAATTATATTATGATAAGATATCTGAGACATAATCAAATTGATTTCGGGAAATGGGATGCATGCATGGATGGTGCCATTAACGGGATTTTTTATGGGTACTCCTGGTATCTTGACATGTGTGCCCGGTCATGGGATGCTCTTGTGGAAGACGATTACCAGGCTGTGATGCCATTGCCTTTCAGACAGAAATGTGGTGTCCGCTATCTTTTTCAGCCTTTTTTTATTCAGCAGCTGGGTGTTTTCAGCAGGCGCAGTTTGAGCGGAGAAGTCACCAGGCGTTTCCTGGATGCCATCCCTTCCAGCTTCCGTTATCTTGATTATCAGATGAACACTTACAATGTGCTGCCTTCCGACCATCCCCTTGTGGCTGGTCGCGGCATTACCTATGAACTGGATTTGATTGCGCCTTACGAACAGCTGCGTGCGAAATATTCTTCCAATACAAAGCGTAACCTGAAAAAGGCTGAAAAAAAAGGTGTTTTTCTGACCCCGCACGGAAGACCTGAAGAGATTATCACCGCGTTCAGGCAAAACAGGGGTTCCAGGGGCATCCCTTTCAGAGAGTATGATTACCAGATTCTGAAACATCTTATTTATGCGGGCATTCATAGGGGAATGGTCACCTTGAAGTCGGCATACACGGCCGACAATAATTTTTGTGCCGGCATTGTTTTCTTTAAAAGCCATAAAAAGGCGGTATGGCTGTTTTCGGGCGCCACGCCAGAGGCCAGGGAAAATGGGGCTATGGCGATGCTTGTGGACAGCTTCATCAGGGAAAACGCCAGCAAGGAAATGGTGCTGGATTTCGAAGGCTCATCCGATCCAAACCTGGCTCGTTTTTATCAGGGATTTGGTTCAGAGGAATGTGTATTTTTACAAATCCGGAAAAACCGTTTGCCTCTTTTATTAAAACCGGCCATAAACACGTATCTTTATCTGCGAAAAGTCTTATAACAAAAAAAGGAAAACCAATGATTCGATTGCTGGGAAACACATCTTCGTTGATGAATCAGTACATAGCAGAGCTTCGTGATGCAGAGATTCAGCTGGATAGTATGCGCTTCAGGCGCAATATGGAGCGGCTTGGTGAAATTTTTGCCTACGAGATCAGCAAGGAACTTGCCTGGAAACAACAGGAAACCGTGACCACCCTGGGTGTAGCCAATTGTGAGGTTTTGGCTGAGCAGCCTGTGATTGCCACCATTTTGCGTGCCGGCCTGCCCTTTCACCAGGGCCTTTTGAATTATTATGACAAAGCAGGAAATGCTTTTATCTCAGCTTATCGTAAACATCGCAAAGATGGGCGGTTTGACATTCAGGTGGAATATGTCTCCAGCCCGAACCTGCAAGACAAGTTGTTGATCGTGAGCGACCCCATGCTTGCTACGGGTGCTTCCATGATACTAAGCTTCAAGGAGCTTTTGCGGAAAGGACAACCTGCACATACGCACATTGCTGCCATCCTGGCCAGCAACCAGGGTGTGGAATATATAAAAAGAAACATGCCCACGGATGATTACACCCTTTGGCTTGGTGTCGTAGATGATGAACTTACGGCAAAAGCCTATATAGTTCCCGGGCTAGGTGATGCGGGCGACCTTGCTTTTGGCAGCAAACTATAAACGACTCAGTCTGAAGCCATGCGCCTGTTAACCACAATATTATTCGAAAACCTGAAGCTGGCACTGGCCTCCATCAGGAGTCATATGCTGCGGGCCATGCTTACCGTGCTGATCATAGCCTTTGGCATTATGGCACTCGTGGGCATTCTTACAGCAATCGACTCTATCCGGCTGTCTATCACCGAGAACTTTGCCCGCCTGGGAGCGAACAGCTTTTCGGTCCGTAACCGCGAAATGCGTGTGCAGCCCGGAAGCGGAAGCCCCCAGGTTTTTGAACGCATATCCTATGATGAGGCACTCGGCTTTAAGGAGAAATTTGACTTTCCGGCCTATGTATCACTGTCTGTGCATGGAACAGGGTCCGCTACCGCAAGGTATCGTTCACGGGAAACCAATCCCAACATCCGTGTGACGGGGAGCGATGAAAATTTTCTTGTCACCACGGGCGCACAGCTTGCGGCAGGTCGAAATTTCTCCTCCGCAGAACTGCAATATGGTGCCAACGTCGTATTGCTGGGACACGATGTGGCCAACACATTGTTTCCGGGTGAATCAAACCCGCTGGGTACCATGGTAACCATCGCCAACCAGCGATACCAGGTGATTGGCATACTTGAAAGGCAAGGTGCCGGTTTTGGTTTTTCCGAAGACCGCAATACGGTGATCCCAATCATGACAGTACGCCAGAACTTCTCCAGGCCCAACATGAATTACACCATCAACGTGAGCACCTACGACATGGAGACCCTCGAAGATGCCATAGGCGAAACTACAGGACTGTTTCGCGTCATCAGGGCGGATCGTTTTGGCGACCCGAACAGCTTTGATGTGGCGCGAAGTGATAACATCGCTGCAGCATTGATCGAAAATATCCAGTTTGTGACCCTGGCAGCTACTATCATCGGAATCATCACGCTTACCGGGGCAGCCATCGGCCTGATGAACATTATGCTGGTGTCGGTGACAGAAAGAACACGTGAGATAGGCATCAGGAAAGCCCTGGGTGCCACGAAAGCAGTTATCAGACAGCAATTTCTCTCTGAGGCCATCCTGATATGCCAGATAGGAGGTGTAGTGGGCATTATTTTTGGAATAATCGCCGGAAACGGCATTTCCGTCCTGGTGGGCAGCCCGTTTATCATCCCCTGGGTATGGGTGATGGCCGGTGTTTTGCTGTGCTTCGGCGTAGGAGTAATCGCAGGGTACTACCCCGCAGCAAAAGCCTCGCGCCTCGACCCGATAGAATCGCTCCGCTACGAATAACGGGCTCAGGAAAACTATCTTAATCATTTGAAAAATCATAAGCCATGGAAAAGCTGACAAAAATAGTTGCAACCATTTCAGACCGTAAATCTGACACGCAATTCATTCACAACCTGTATGAAGCCGGAATGGACGTGGTGCGCATCAATACAGCACACCAAACACCGGATCAGTCTTTCGGCATTATTGAAAACGTGCGGTCGGTGAATAACAGGATCCCCATCATGGTAGACACCAAGGGCCCCGAAGTGCGTACCAACGAATCAGATCATGATGTGGTGGTTAAAGAAGGCCAGCTGATTCGCTTTGCCGGCGACATGGAACGCTCGTCATGCAATGATTGTCTTTATGTGAACTACCCGGAAATAGTGGATCAACTTGACGTGGGCAAGCAGATCCTCATTGATGACGGGGATGTGGCCCTTACCGTAATGGAAAAACATGATGACCACCTTGTATGCCGGGTTGAAAACAGCGGCGTGATCAAGTCACGCAAAAGCATTAACCTTCCCGGAACTCCCATAGACCTGCCATCTCTCAATGAAAAAGACCTGACATATATAGACTTCGCCATAGAACATAACCTGGAGTTTATTGCCCACTCTTTTGTGCGCAACAAGGAGGATGTGCTGGCCATCCAGGAGATCCTGGACACTAACAACAGCGATATCAAGATCATCGCAAAAATCGAAAACCAACAAGGGGTAGATAACATAGATGAAATCCTGGATCATGTGTATGGGATCATGATTGCCCGGGG
>SLEW01000256.1 GCA_007124575.1 Bacteroidales bacterium
ATACAGCCCGGGTCTGTGACTGCAACCCCAAACCCTTATGTTTTGGTATACAGCCCAAATGCTGTGTCTGCCCTTCTTTCGAAAAACATGCGGCCGGTCAGGACCGGCCAATACAATCAATTATCAACTCTTTTCTTCTTTTTTCCACGCCTTCACCAACAGCCCCGTGCCCTTCTTGTTCCTGTTCCGGAGGTCGGCATAGTTTAACACGAGCACAAAGGGCATGGTGATCAGGTAATAAAACGGCAGGAGGAAGAAAAACACATTTGAGCGTCCCAGCCATGTGATGGGATACTTCATGGATATCCGCCATGCGATGTTGCCTGGCTTGCCATAGGTATACTGGCATGCTACTTTGTCAAAACCTGCCTTTTTCAGTTTTTGCCTGATCTCTTCCATGCCGTAACCGTCCCTGACATGTTCTTCAATAAAGGACTGGCCTTCGTTGTGGTGTACGTCACTGCCTCCCTGATCGGAGGGGGTGCTTATAAGCAGCATGCCTCCCCGTTTCAGAGAAAGGAAGAAGTTACGAAAAACGCGCTCATCTTCTTCGATGTGCTCCATCACATCCACGGAAAGGATCAGGTCATAGGCGTCTGGTTCTTTATAGCTGGTGAGATCCCGGACCAGGAACCGTGTGTTTGTGCGACCTGTCTCTTTGTGAAACCTCTGGCAGTCGCGGACTTCATCCTCTTTTATGTCGATGGCCGTAATGTCCCAATGCGGGTTCTTTCGTGCCATATACCACGTATATTGCCCGAAACCGCTTCCGGCGTCCAGCACCTTCACGGGATGTGATCCGCGCAATTGGCTGAAAGTGCGCAGAGCCCTGTGCACGTGCCAGGAACGTAACAGCAGGATGTCGAGCAGGCGATAGAAAAGCTTGCGGAACGCAGGCCGGCGGTTAAATATCTTGCCGAGGCGCTGTTTGACGGGGTCGTATTGCATGTGTCGGAAGCTAATCGTTCAGCAACTTATCGATTTTGTCAATGTAGTCAAGGCTGTCGTCCACAAAAAAGCGGAGCTCGGGAACCTGCCGAAGCTGGTTTTTGACCCTGTAGCCGAGTTGTTTGCGGATCTCCTTTCCTTTCAACTCCACCTGCTGTAACACCTTTTGGGCATCCTTGCCAAAAATGCTCAGATATACCCTGGCAATAGACAGATCAGCGGTAACATATACCTTGGTCACCGTAATCATGGCACCCGGGAACCAATCTCTGCCGGATTGTTGCAAGATTTCACCAATGTCTTTTTGAATCAGGCGACTTATTCTTTCTTGACGTTGTGTTTCCATAACATACAAAGGTACGTATTTTTGAACATTGTGAATGTGCTTAAAGCTGCAGCGAATCCCTTTTGTGGTAAAAATGACCCGGCTTTTTGCAGGATTGGTCGAAAAATTGTACCTTTCGTTTTCACAAACCAACCAAAACCCACCTTCTTATGAGTACACCGGCCTTTTCTTACCAGGATCCTTTTCCTCTGAAAGAGGACAAGACAGAGTATTATTTGTTAACCAGGGAGCATGTGTCGCTCAACACCTTCAATGGCAGTCCGGTCCTTCAGGTAGACCCGGAGGCTCTTACCAGGATGACACACGTGGCCCTGCGCGACGTGTCGTTTATGCTTCGCCCCGGCCACCTCAAGCAGGTAGCGGCCATTTTGGATGACGATGAGGCGAGCGATAACGACAAATATGTAGCCCTTACCATGCTTCGCAATGCGGAGATCTCGGCCAGGGGCCAGCTGCCTTTCTGCCAGGATACAGGCACAGCCACGATCATGGGCAAAAAGGGCCAGCAGGTCTGGACTGGCGGGAAAGATGCAGAGGCGCTTTCAAAAGGCGTCCATAAAGTATATACCAGAGAGAACCTTCGCTATTCGCAAACCATCCCGCTGGACATGTATAAGGAGAAAAACTCCGGCACCAACCTGCCAGCGCAGATCGACATTTCTGCTGTGGATGGAGATGAATACCGTTTTTTGCTCATGGCCAAAGGGGGAGGATCTGCCAATAAAACTGCCCTGTATCAGCAAACAAAAGCCCTGCTGAACCCGGAAAAGCTTGAGGCCTTCCTCACCGACAAGCTGAAATCACTGGGTACAGCCGCGTGCCCACCCTATCATGTGGCCTTTGTTGTGGGCGGAACATCAGCAGAAGCTACTCTTAAAACAGTGAAGCTCGCTTCCGCCAAATATCTCGACGACCTTCCGGAGACAGGCAATGAAGGAGGCAGAGCCTTCCGTGACAGGGAAATGGAGCAAAAGGTGCTGGAGGCGGCATATAAACTCGGTATCGGAGCACAGTTCGGCGGAAAATATTTTGCCCTGGACATCAGGGTGATACGCCTGCCCCGGCATGGTGCATCCTGCCCTGTCGGGATGGGCGTCTCATGTGCAGCCGACAGGAATATAAAGACAAAGATCAACAAAGACGGTATCTGGATAGAAAAACTGGAAGAGGATCCTGGTAAGTATATCCCCGAAGAATACCGTGAAAAAGACGATTCAGCAGGAGCTGTCGAAATAGATCTCGATCAGCCGATGGCAGATATCCTTGCCGAGCTTACCAAACATCCAGTGGGTACACGCTTGTCGCTTAACGGCACCATCATCGTGGGTCGCGATATTGCCCATGCAAAGCTTAAAGAAAGACTGGATGCCGGAGAGGGACTTCCTGACTATGTTAAAAACCATCCCATATATTATGCCGGCCCCGCGAAAACTCCGGAAGGGATGCCATCCGGCTCATTTGGGCCTACAACTGCAGGACGAATGGACTCCTATGTGGATCTTTTCCAGCAGCATGGAGGAAGCATGGTGATGATCGCCAAAGGGAACCGCAGCCAGGCAGTTACCGATGCTTGTGAAAAGCATGGCGGATTCTATCTGGGCAGCATCGGCGGACCCGCAGCCATCCTGGCCCAGGAAAACATCCGGGAGGTGGAACTGCTTGAATATCCTGAGCTGGGCATGGAGGCCATCTACCGCATCCGCGTGGAAAAATTCCCTGCCTTTATCCTGGTGGATGATAAAGGGAATGATTTCTATAGTATGAAGTAGCCCGAAACATAGACGTTTTGCGCTACGGAATGCCGAAAAGTCTGCTGTTGGCTATCGGCTTGCAGCAAGAATGCCGGCTGGTTGTTTTGTTACACATAAAATCATAAAACTATGTATAGAAAAGAATATGATACACTTGGCCGGGTGGAGGTGCCGGCTGACAGATACTGGGGTGCGCAGACACAGCGTGCCATTGGCAATTTTAAGATCGGCAGTGAGCAGATGCCGGTCGAGATCATCCGGGCTTTTGCTGTTTTGAAGAAGGCGGCTGCCATCGTTAATCAGCGGCGGGGGCTTTTACCGGACGACATCGGTGATGCCATTATCCGGGTTTGTGATGAGATTGCCGCCGGCCAGCTGGATGACCATTTTCCCCTGGTGGTCTGGCAGACGGGCAGTGGCACCCAGACAAATATGAATGTGAATGAGGTAGTGGCCAACAGGGCGCATGTGATTATGGGTGGCAGGCTCGACGATCAGAAGAAAAAAGTTCATCCCAATGATCATGTGAACAAGTCGCAGTCGTCAAACGACACCTTTCCCACGGCGATGCACATGGCCGCTTATTCAGTTCTTTCTGACGACACCCTGCCTGCCCTCGGATGTTTGCGTAATGCGCTGGCAGAAAAGGCAGAAGAATTCGGGAAGAGGGTAAAAATAGGTCGCACCCACCTGATGGATGCCACGCCGCTTACTCTTGGTCAGGAATTTTCGGGCTTTGTGTCGCAGCTTGATCATGGGATGGACAGCTTGCAATACAGTTTTAATCACCTGCTGGAGCTGGCCCTGGGCGGAACGGCCGTGGGTACGGGCATCAATACACCGGAAGGGTTCGCCCATGATGTGGCTGCAAAGATAGCTGAGCTGACAGGCATGCCTTTCATTACTGCGCCAAACAAGTTCGAGGCTTTGGCTGCCCATGACGCGGTTGTTAAAAGCAGTGGGGCATTAAAGGCCCTGGCGGTTAGTCTGATGAAGATCGCCAACGACATTCGTTTGCTTGCTTCCGGGCCTCGTTGCGGTATCGGGGAGATCACCCTTCCTGCCAACGAGCCGGGCAGCTCCATTATGCCGGGGAAGGTAAACCCCACACAGCCGGAAGCTATAACCATGGTTGCTGCCCAGGTGATCGGCAACGATGTGGCTGTTACCACCGGGGGAATGAACGGACATTTTCAGTTAAACGTGTTTAAGCCGGTGATGATTTATAACCTGTTGCAGTCGGCCCGGTTAATGGCGGATGCCGCCAGGAGCTTTGCCGGCAAATGTGTTTCAGGCATTGAGATGAATGCGCAGCGCATAGAGGCTCATCTGAACAACTCCCTTATGTTGGTTACAGCCCTCAATCCGCATATTGGCTATGACAAAGCTGCCAAAATTGCCCGTAAGGCTCATGAGGAGGGTCTTACCTTGCGTGAGGCAGCAGTCCGGAGTGGCATCATTTCAGAGACAGACTTTGACGCCTGGGTTGATCCGGGGCGGATGGTTTAATGTCCAATAGCTAATATTTGCCGTTGCTGGCACATGCCACGTTCAGTATAATCTCCACATGATAAAAAAAGGGAGCGACCGGTATGGCACCCCCTTTTATCTGCTTTATTACTGCATGTTAATAGTGCCAGATGTCCAGCTCTTTATTCCTGATCTCTTCCTTTATACGCTCAGCTTCCAGAAGCTGCTCAACGGGGTCGTCTATATACTCAAGGATAACCCTGTTGTCGGGCCTTTCTTCGCGATAGATCGTTGCATCAAAAAAGCGACGGATGAAATAATCGTCAAAAGACATGTTTGGTGCATCATTTCTCCTGTTGTATACCGGTGCATTAGCGAATGCCGGCCTTGCTTCTTCAAAAGGTATCCAAAACAAGGGGTCTTGTATATTAGTGAGCTCGCCAGTGTCCTCATCTGTAACAAGTCTTGCGGGTGACAGGCCTATGATGCGGACGTCCAGCTGACCTCTTCTGGCGTCAATAAACCACTCTTCCATAATTCGGAAGACATACACTTCACTCGGATCAAAATCTATAACCTCCGTAACCTCTTCGCCTTCAACAACAAACGTTTCTATCCTGGAGAGATCGTCAAAAAGTCGTTCAGGATCCAACGGGTCTTCCCGGAAGTTTTCATCATCAACGCCATAAGCCCTGATCTCTCCTGCGCGGATGGCATCTTCCAGCACCTGCATCAGGCTGCGGTAGTCTCCTGATGGTGTTTCAGGAAAATACAGGGGTTGGTTCAGTTTTTGTCTGACATCTATCCGTTGCCAAACCCTTTTCGACCAAAGCACGTCCACTTCTCTGATATAGGGAAGTTCGACCGGCTCCCTTTCTGCTATTGCTTTTGGCTCGTAAAAAGTATTACGGGGTCTGTCTTGTTCTTCAGCCTGGGCAAAGAGATTTGTTACAATCATCATGCTGGCAATTGAAAACAATATACAAGATTTAATCATGAGCTTACCTCCTGATAAATGGTTTAATATTATCTTATTGTAAAAGACATGGATCCCAGATTGCG
>SLEW01000046.1 GCA_007124575.1 Bacteroidales bacterium
ACTCCGCCCGGGGCCTGATCTCGCCCTCAAGTGTCAATTGCGCCCATGCTGAAGAGGTGTATCCCAATAGGATAAATAAAGTAATAATGTGTTTCATCTGTTTATATTTTCGTTGTTAGCTGTTTTTTAGGTCAATTGCATGTGGTTATTTTTAAGCTGCCCCTATCTTCAGGGCGCTGGTGGAGGTTGTATCCTGTTTACCCAGGGCGTTGCCACTGGGCTGAACTGAATTGCCCTTTCAGGGCGTTCCGCTGCCAGCGATCAATAATCATACCCCTGTGTGTCAAAACCTTGTTCCCGAATGGTCGGGATTTACAACATGGGCGTTTGGCTTCGCCGAGCTCGCAAGTGCTCGGTTCATGTGTTTATAATTTTTATATTTCGGTTTGACAGGTCAGGCCCTGTTATTGCGTTTTATTGTAATCAAAGTTACAAATTATGCTTTTTCTGACTGAGGTAAATTACCTGATCATTTCACTTTTTGCTCAATATGGCGGGCAGGCATAAGGATATCTTTTTTATCTTTGGCCTTTTGCATAAACCTGCCTGGCTTCTTTATGAAAAAGTGGAAACAAAAAGCGATTGTTCAAAAAGCCATCTCTTATTTACCGTATTCAAAGAGAGTCAATTTCCTTTTTCAGAAATATGCAACCAGGGGGGTTCACCTTTCGGATTATTATTTTTTTGACAGGCTTGAGCATGCAAAGAACCATATAGCTGCATTTCAAAAATCTTCCTCGTTGACGGTGCCGGCGACTACCCTGGAGCTTGGCACTGGTTGGTATCCCATTGTGCCTGTGAGCATGTTTCTGCTTGGCACAGAAAGAGTCCATTCGGTGGATATCTCCCTGCTTATCTCAAAAAAAAGGTTGCTTCAAACCCTACGGCGTTTTGCCGAAGCTGAGAAAAACGACATGCTCCAATCATTCATTGCCTGTCAGCCCGGCAGGATGCAAGTCATTCATGAAATCATTAACCATGCCGGTCAGCTGACATTCGTTCAGATGCTTTCACGGTTGCGCATAAGCTACCTGCTGGAAGATGCCCGCGATATGTCGCTCGCTGACCAGTCGATAGACCTGATCCATTCCAACAATACCTTTGAACACATTTACCCTGAAGTGCTTCGTGGCATTTTGGCAGAATTCAAACGCGTAGCAAGCAAGCCTGGTGGTGTGATGTCTCATTTTGTGGATATGACAGACCATTTTGCGCATTTTGACCGGACGATCAGCGTATACCATTTTCTGCAATACACTGACAAGCAATGGCGCCTGATCGACAATAGCATTCAGCCTCAGAACCGGTTAAGGGCGGATGATTATCTGCGGATATTTGCAGAAACACAAATCCCTGTAAGCAACCAGGAATGCAGGCCGGGAGACATCGATGAACTCCAGACTGTAGCCATTGCCGAAAAGTATCGTGACAAGCGTGCGGCGGATCTGGCTAAAACGCACTGTCACTATATTTCGGTTTTGTAGACCACTTTGGTTGTTTACATCTAATCCTCCAACGGATGCTGGCGACCCAAAAAAAGGCACTGTCTCGAATAAACAGTACCCTTATCTTGTCAATAAAAACATCCTGGTTGCGGATGCCTTTGGGTTGTTGAGGTTAGTCGATCAGCGATGAGATCATGGCTTCACTTTCCTGCGAAGCGATACCCATCACATCAGCAATTACTCCACCCATCATGTTGCCCATCATGGCGGTATTCATCCATGAAACGTAAGTTTTTCCATCAGATTTTTCATAGATGGAGACACGGCAGGGCATCATGGAAGAGACAATACGCTCATCATCCATTGCCAGGATCTGTACGGCATGATCCGGGTGGCAGAGCTCAAAAACTTTTGCATTTAATACATCATATCCAAAATTATCCATCGTTTCTTTCATGTCGTGAACTGTGGGGATGGACCAGCCCATATCTTCAGCGGTTTGCGTGAAGACCTCCACGGATTTTTCGAAATTATAGTTGCTCTCCGCTTCTTTGAGCATCATGCCAGGAGCTGCCCTGTAAGCAGTTAAACCCATAAGCATCACGCCAAGTACCAATCCGATAATACCGAATACATATTCTTTTTTCATGACTTTTCCTTTTAATCAGTTTATAAATTAGCTGTTTTTTGCCAGTTGCTTTACTAATAATATGCCAAAGTATCTATATTATTGAATGCAAGCAAATTAAAAAAACATCTAATCTATCTATCGTGCTATGTTTACACATTAAGTTAACATGTTAACGTTAACCAAACCTGGGTTGGTTAACATCCCTGACCCGGTAAACCCTTTTATTTCTTACCCAGGTAGCCTTTTAAATCCGATATTCCTTTTAATCCTATATCCCTTTTAATCCGATATTACATTCTGTACACGCCACTTGTGGGTTCACCATACGGCTGTCTCAGGGATGTGGCAATAGCCATGGCTATTACATGCCTGGTTTGCATGGGTTCAATGACCCCGTCGTCCCACAGGCGTGAAGAGCTGTAATAGGCGGAGCCTTCTTTTTCATATTTTGCCAGGATGCTTGCTTTCATTGCTTCTATCTCTTCGGGGTCAGGTTCTTTTCCTGCGGCTTTTAGCTGGTCTGTTTTCACCTGGGCGAGTACGTTGGCGGCTTGTTGTCCTCCCATTACCGATATTCTGGAGCCCGGCCACATAAATAGAAAGTTTGGGTCGAAGGCCCTGCCGGCCATGGCGTAGTTTCCTGCGCCGTATGATCCTCCGGTAATGATGCTGATTTTGGGCACGGATGCATTGGCTACCGCGTGCACGAGCTTAGCTCCGTCACGCGCCAGTCCGGCATTTTCATATGCTTTCCCCACCATAAAACCTGTGATATTCTGCAAAAAGATGATGGGTATCTTGCGGAAATTGCACAATTGAATAAAATGTGTGCCTTTAAGGGATGATTCGGCAAAAAGGACACCATTGTTTGCTATGATACCCACAGGATATCCCATGATATGGCCGAAACCGGTGACCAGCGAAGTGGCATACCTGGCCTTAAACTCATGGAATCTGCTTCCATCAACCAGTCTGGCAATGATTTCATAGGGGTCGGTCTGCTTCTTGGGATCGGCCTGGATGATGCCGGGCAATTCCTCGGGGGAGAAAAGAGGCTCTTCGGGCTTTCTTTTTTCCAGCTTTTGTCCGGCCCCGTCCTGCAGGGTTTCAAATATGCTTCGGCAAATGGATAAGGCGTGCTGGTCATTTTCGGCAAAATGATCTGCCACACCCGACTGGGTGGTGTGCACTTCGGCCCCGCCCAGCTCTTCGGGGGTTACCTCCTCACCGGTAGCAGCTTTTACAAGGGGTGGTCCGCCGATAAAGATGGTGCCCTGATTTTTCACGATGACGGTTTCGTCGCTCATGGCGGGAATATAAGCACCGCCGGCAGTGCATGAGCCCATTACCAGGGATATTTGCGGGCAGCCTTGTGCCGATAAGCGGGCCTGGTTAAAAAAGATCCTTCCAAAATCATCCCTGTCCGGGAAAACTTCTGCCTGGTTGGGTAAAAAGACGCCTCCCGAATCGACCATGTAAACGCAGGGCAGATTGTTCTGCATGGCGATCTCCTGAGCCCTGATATGTTTTCGGATGGTTTCCTTAACGTAAGTGCCCCCTTTTACCGTGGCATCATTGGCTACGATAACTGCTTCCCGTCCATGTATTATGCCGATGCCTGTGATCATTCCCGCAGCCGGAAAACTGTTGTCATACTGCCCATAAGCAGCCAGGGTTGATAGCTCCAGAAAGGGTGTTCCCGGGTCGATCAGCAGGTCGATGCGTTCGCGCGCAAGAAGCTTACCCCGCGAGCGGTGTTTTTCCCTGGCAGCTGCCGGGCCTCCCTGCATCACTTCATGCATGATCCTGCGATGATGGCCCAACAGATCCTGATAGTGTTGCTGATTGTCTTTAAATTCCTGGCTGTCGGTATTAATGTTCGAAGAGAGCGTATACATGTTTACTTATGGTGTTTGTGATGTATAGTTTAATACTTGGCCTTCACGGGGATATGGATAGTGAGGCAAATTTAACACTTATTTTTTGTCGTTGAAAAAAGAGTCCTCGGATGAGGCAGATCGTTCCTTCGTTCACTCGTTCAGTCGTTTCCTCATTATTTGTGTCTATTACAATAATGATCCTTTCACGATAGAATCGACCGTTCATTCTGACATTCACGCTTGTCTCAGAGGTGCCCCATTTTCTTCCACAACCTGCGGGCCTGTTTCTGAGCTTCCTCCAGCACGGCAGGTGCATCAAGGGTTTGCAGCTCCCTGTTTTTTACAAGGATGCGGCCGTTACTGATTACATGTTTTACATGGGACGAATCCAGACCGAAGATAAAGTGCCCGGTAAAATTTTTTTTTGTAACCTCTGTCGGGCTTTCATAATCAAGGACCACAAGGTTATTTTCTCCATCTCCGCTGAAACCATTGGAGTTTAAATACTTGTGTATATTCCTGAACCGCTGGTAGGCACTGTCGAAGTCTATTGTGTCGGAGATCTGTCCGGTAAAGAATGCTGCCTTTGCGCTTCTGATCATGTCGGAGTGCATGCCGTCGGTGCCCAGCATGATATTTTTGCCAAGGCCATCACCTTTGAAGGTTCCCACCTTATTTTTCAGATTGCTCTCCATGTTTTCTGCTATCCAACATGGTTTTTTGCCGATCATCTTACGTTCGCGTGCATCGAGATGTAATCCGTGTACGAGAATGGTTTTGGAGGAATCGAGCACCCCAGCTTCATTGAGCCTGTGTGTTACCTGTTGATAGTAAGTCTGGAGGCAGTGCTCCTGATCATACCTGCCTTCGGCCACGTGCATGTGTATTCCCGAATCGTACTTCTGCATCAGCTCTATTGCTTTATTCAGAGTATCAGACTCCACGGTAAAGGAGGCATGAAGGCCCACAAGTCCCTGGTTTTTCTGAAGGTACCTTTCTGTTTCCTGCAGACCTTTTTCTGCTCTTTCTTTCCCGCCGCGATCGGTGGCCTCGTAACACAGGAGATGATTAACACCCACCTGGTCAAAAGCTTCTGCAATGATATCGAGGGAGCCTTCAATGCAGTTGGGTGAGGCATGGTGGTCTATCACGAATGTGGTTCCTGCCCTCGCCGCAGCTATTGCCGTGGCCAGCGCACTGTAACGGATGCTTTCCTCATCAAGATTTGGATCCAGGGTCCACCAGATATATTGCAGGATCTCCGTGAAATCCTGAGGTTTCCTGGGAGGTGGTGGCATGCCCCGGGCCAGTGCTGAATACACGTGATGATGTCCTGAGCCAAATGACTTTGTAACCAGTTTTCCCTTGCAATCAAGTACAGTGTGCTTTTTTATGTCCTGCTGCCCTGCTCCGTCTTTCAGCAACTGCATGTTGCCGTCTTTGCCTTCTTCAACAAGGATGTCACAAGCTTCAAAATCCAGTGTGTCCCAATGAATAAATGTGGTGTTTTTTAATAAGATAGCCATGGAATAAATGTATTTTTGTTTTTACAAAAGACTAAGGTTGAGGTTGAGGTTAAGGTTGAGGTTGAGG
>SLEW01000133.1 GCA_007124575.1 Bacteroidales bacterium
AGGTATCTGCAAAACTTGCTGAAAGCAGAACAAGAGGAAATCAGAGCAGCTTCTGCAGAGAACGTTCACATCACACTGCATTCACTTGAAGAGAAGTTGCGCACCACCTTGCCGGTACCCTCTGCATCTGGTGAAAGCCAGGTAACCATCAGGGGGCTTGCCGACCGTATCGACCGGAAGGGAGGCGTGTTCCGTATCATCGATTATAAGACGGGTAATATAACCCCCGGGGAGCTGAAGATAACAGACTGGTCGGAGCCGGTTACTAATCCGGCAAAAGCAAAAAGCTTCCAGCTGCTCTGCTATGCATGGATGGCTCACCGTATCTATCCTGATGAAAGACAGCTTGAGCCGGGAATAATCTCCACACGCACTCCGGGCAAAGGCTTGCAGACATTACAGCATCCCGGAGGCAAAGGCATTTTGAATAAAGAACATCTGGATGCCTTTGAAGAAGCACTGAGAGCACTTATCGGAGAGATCCAGGATCCGACAAAGCCCTTTGACCAGACAGAGGATGAGCAAAATTGCAGGTACTGTGCCTTTCGTGTGACCTGCAGGAGACATTAGGGCTTCTGGCTTCCAGAAGTCCGCCAAATACATGCATCTCTAATAGAATCAGCGTATAAGCAGCTTTTCTGTGGCGGTGCCTGCCTTGGTGCTTATCTTCAACAGATAAACTCCCCGGGCCAAATCATGAAGGTTGATAAGCGTTTCGCCGGATTCAGGATGTAACAGGCGCAAGCGTTGTCCACTCAAGTCCAATACTTCCAGCCTCTCTATTTGCAGGGATGACGAAACGGTAAAAATGCCGCCG
Organism: Bacteroidales bacterium; assembly: GCA_007124575.1. Taxonomy (GTDB): domain Bacteria; phylum Bacteroidota; class Bacteroidia; order Bacteroidales; family UBA7960; genus PUPG01. Next base: position 818 of record SLEW01000133.1, read on the forward strand.
GACGGGTTAGGGTAAACCACAAAATCTTCATTTGAAGACAGATATGACACGGATGTTTCGTCCTGGAACACGGCGACGATATTTGCAGGGCCAGTGATATAAAGGTGTGCGGGATTATCTTCTATAGGATCTTCACCTTCCACCAGCCAGTGCAAAAAACCGTGATTTTCTGCCGCAATGGCTTCAACCCTGAGCGTATCGTTTTCAAGCGCCGGATGCACGCCTGGCTCAGGTATTGTTGTACCCTCACCATCCACATGTATCGTGACCTCTGTTTCATTGATCGCCAGTGTTACCGCCCCGGTGGGGGGCGACTCTTCATGGGGATGATCAAAATAGGCTTTCACCATGTAAGTAAGCCAACCCTCAGGAACGTCTTTGTCAATATAGGATAAAGCATCCGGATCAGTAAGGTTATCATAAAAATCACCATTCCGGTAAATATTAAAGCCATCCGGATGTAAAGTGTCGCGATCTCTTCCCGGGACAAGAGGTTGGGGATATGCTTTATGATCATCAGATGACCATTCCCAGGTTAACTGTATGTCAGCGCCTCCGCTAATATGTGCTTCCAAATGCCGGGGTGGCGGATAAGACGATGGTAAAACGCGGATAAAGTCTTCCTTTATAACTTCAATACTATCATTAACAGCCAGGCTGATGGTTTTATCACCGGGCTCCCGGTATACAACCTCATGCGGTCCTTTGCCATATGCCTCCCCGGGTGCTGCATCCTCACCAAAGCTCCATTTTTTCTTTTCTATACCATGTCCGGCTGTTTTGCTGGTTATAAGCACGCGCCTGCCGGCTTCAACTTCGGTTGCTGAAGCAACAAAATCAACAACCAGTTCATCTGTGCCAGGCTGCATTCTCAAATGGTCGATGAACATATCACCATGCATATCTGCATTGTTTTCCGCTGTCTGAAACAGGAAACCCACATACAATGTATCCCTGTTGGCAAAATGATTGGGAATATTCATTTCAGCAGTCTGCCAGCCTTGTCTTGCCCCCTTGCCTGCAAACTCTGCAAGGGTAGTCCAGCTGATAGCATCCAGTGAAACCTGCAAGGCAAGCCTTCCATCATGTCCGGGTGTCTCATCCCGAATATGCCAGTCAACGGCTAGAGAAACCTGATTAATCCCGGCTGAAGTTACCGGTTTTGACACCAGCCTGTAAGCAGAACCATGATGGGCCTCTGAGGCATTAAACCTGACGGCATACTCTCCGGCAGCGGGATCAAGCTGCGGGTCATCGGCCAAATCAGTTAATGTCAGAGCGGGCATGACTCCTGTGTTATCATCACCCCCACTAACCAGCACCGGGTTCCATCCCGGGGGCCACCAGGGGTAATTAAAAGTTTCCTCAAAAGGCAACAGTGCCTGTTCGCCCTCACGGGTCACCTGCACGGAATTACTTCTTGAGAAGTCTTCTTCGGCTTCATCGTAGCTCCATATAGTATAATAATGCTGCGGGGCATGATCGGGCATAACGTGTGAAAAGGCCTGACCAAATCCTTTAAAGAGCACTTTTCCTCCTCCCGGGATGGTATCGCCGGGTTGCAGCCCCCAGTCGGGCTCTCCCGTTTCTTCATCAGTATGCCAGACAAGCATCACGGGCTCCTCTTCCGTATTTGGTATCCAGGAAAGGTTTGTGCGGTAGTTGTTTTCCGTCCAGGCATTGAACTCTGACACGCCCGACATGTTTTGAAGCGTCAGCAAAAGGGCCTCGTAGGCGTTGAGGCGCCCTGATCCCAGCAGACCAAAATAACCCGGATTGACCCCATAGTGGCTGTCAGCCGACTCCCTGATCATATCGCGTATCTCATAATTGGCAAACTCACCCGGGGCAACAGACAGCATCAGCGCCAGGACGCCGGACACATGCGGGCAGGCCATGGATGTACCCTGGCCGAAAGAGTAACTGTTGGCGATCGTGGTACTATAAACGCCGCCGGCAGTCTGAGGGGATGTTTCACCACCCGGGGCAGAAATCTCAATAAAACTACCGTAGTTGGAATAGCCTGCTTTCTGATCTTTGTTATTGGTGGATGCTATCGCCATAGCACCGGAGTAATAACCGGGATAATAGGCATCATTCTCGCCTGAATTTCCTGCTGATGTGGTAGTAATGCCTCCCAGCATCACCTCCCCTCCGCCATGCAGATTAAAGTAATCTATGGCATCCAGGTATATCTGCTCATAAACATTCGGCGTTTGATATCCCCAGCTGTTCTGGGAAATAGCAGCCCCGTTATCAGCACCAAAAACAGGAGCCAGCTCAAAGCCCCCGTTGCCCTGGCTGCTGAACACCTGCAAAGACATCAGTTTTGCCCCCGTGATGTCACCCCAGCCCCCGGCAATGCCTGAAACGCCCAGACCATTGTTGCTTCTGGCTGCTATGGTACCACCCACATGGGTGCCGTGATGATTAGGCTGAATGGTTTCCGTATTCATGGCAAAATTATACCCTATGTCTTCCCACATGCTCTCTTCCAGATCAGGATGGGTGGTCAGAATACCCCCGTCAATCACTGCCACTATCACCTCATTTTCGCCGGTAGTAATATTCCATGCTTCCGGGAGGCTTATGTCGGCACCGGGAGTACCGCCTGCCTGACCGGTATTATGATAATGCCATTGGTTGTGAAAAAAGGGATCATCGGGCATCATTACATCATCCTTACCCTTCGCAGAAACATCAGGAGATAGTATTTCACCGTGAAGTTCCTTAACATAGTGAGGCTCTGCTACCCTGATGTCGCTGACCTTTTGATAAGCTTTTACCATCTCAATAATGTGGACCGTGTCGGGAACCCTGAGGTCGTACCAGAGATGAAACCCCCATTGCCGGTGCCGGTCGGAATACCTGCTGTCAAGCGCCGGACTATCGAAGATGGCATGAAACCCATCCGCGCCAAACAACATGTTGAGGCTGTCTACGGCAGATATACCAAACTGTACGATCCCTTCCTTGTTATATGTGATGTTGTGATCATCCAGCCATCGGGTATGCTGATCAGAAAACTGGATCCGGATGATCCCCGCTTCCCAGGCATCATCCGGCACTTCCGCCAAATCTATGGGAGGTCTTTCGCCCCGTATCACCCGGGTTTCGCCTGAAAACGACACGGAAGGCTTTAAAAGCAAGGCAATAAACAATGTTAACAACAGGAAAGAACAGAAGCGCGGGTATTCATTGAGGTAATAAAAAGGCATGAGAACATTTTTCAGGTACTTAGAATTGGGCTATCTGGGTTAAAATTAGAAAACACATTGAGATCAGCTCTGGCCTTTTAACAGCTTCCTGCTTTCCTGCAGTGCTTTGTCGAGGCCGTTGGGGTCCTTGCCTCCTGCGGTAGCAAAGAAGGGCTGACCACCACCGCCACCTTTGATATGTTGTGCCAATTCCCTTACGAGGTTACCAGCGTGATACCCTTTTTCGTTTACCAGGTTTTCTGATATCATAATGGTGATGCCGGGTTTGTTATTCGCCACATGTGCAATCACCAGGAAGAGGTTGTCAATCCGTCCCTTCACCTGAAAGGCCATGTCTTTTGCTGCTTTTGCATCCATGTCAACACGGGTAGCGATGTAGTTTATCCCACCGATGTTTTCGGCCTCTTTTACCAGGTCGTCAACCTGCCTGCTCAGCTGCTGCTGCTGAAGGGCCATCAGCTGTTTTTTCATCTCCTGGTGCTGCTCCAGTAACTGGTTAAGGGCTTTTACACTGTTTTTAGGATAATCCAGCACCTTGTGCAGGGCCTGCAGCTCTTCTCTCTTTTCCATGATGTGTTTTTCTGCCATCTTGCCGGTAACAGCTTCCACCCTGCGTATGCCCGCGGCGATAGCACCTTCCGAGACAATGGTAAAGAGGCCTATCTGCCCTGTGGCCTGCACGTGCGTGCCGCCACACAGTTCTGACGAAAAGCTATCATCGAAAGAAACCACACGTACCTTTTCCCCGTACTTTTCGCCAAAAAGCGCAACAGCACCCATCTGTTCAGCTTCCTCTATGCTCAGTTCGCGATGCTCCTCCATGGAGATATTCTCACGGACCTTTTCATTAACCAGGCTTTCCACGGCAAAGATCTCTTCCCGTGTCATCTTACCGAAATGAGAAAAGTCAAAGCGCAAGCGCTGGTCATTAACAAGCGAGCCTTTCTGCTGTACATGGTTGCCAAGCACCTCTTTTAAAGCACTATGCAGGAGATGCGTAGCCGTATGGTTGTTTTCTGTGAGCTTTCTCTTTGCAACATCTACAGTGGCCCGCACTTTATCCGGCCATGAGGATGGGATCTTCGGCATCACGTGAATGGTAAGGTTATTCTCTTTACGGGTATCAATCACGGGAAAGCTTTCTCCATGAGCGGTGATTGCACCACGGTCACCTGCCTGGCCACCCGCTTCGGCGTAAAATGGTGTCTGGTCAAGCACTACATGATACAATGTCTTTCCCTTATCACTGGCTTTACGGTATTTTATCACGCTGGCATCAGCATCAAGCTGCTCGTAACCAAGAAACCGGGTGTCCTCGTGATGACCCTCACGGAGTTCAGTCCAGTCATAAATATCTACTGCTGCTGCTTTGCGGCTCCTCGACTTCTGCTTTTCCATACCCTTTTCGAAGCCTTCCATGTCGACCTTCCATCCTTTTTCCCGTGCCATCAGGGCAGTAAGATCCACAGGAAAACCATATGTGTCAAAAAGCTCAAAGGCAAAGGCGCC
>SLEW01000081.1 GCA_007124575.1 Bacteroidales bacterium
CAGGATGTCTTCTCTGCTGAGACCATAATGTTCAACAAAGGCTTGCATGATGTCCTGTGGTGCTTTTTCCTTCAGGTGTTCAGCGATATAGGTCTTTCCCAGGTGGGCGCCGCTTCCCTCGTCGCCAAACATGTATCCCAGCGAAAAGAGGCTTTCCGTAATATGCTGGCCGTCGTAAACGCAGGCATTTGACCCTGTTCCCAGGATGCAGGCAATACCTGGCTGGTTGCCAAAAAGCGCTCGCGCCGCAGCAAGCATATCGTGGTCAACAAAAGTGTGCTTACCAGGGAAAATTGCCTGCAGAGCGTTATCTATCACAGCCTGTTTGCCCTCTGATGAGCAGCCGGCCCCATAAAACCAGACAGCATCAATGACATTATTGTCAAAAAGTCCGTTGAATGCTTCCTGCAGAATGCCTCTTACTTCTTCTGTTTTTACAAAGTAGGGATTCAACCCCACGGTTTTGAATGATTGCAGAACCTCATTGCCTTTGACTACCACCCAGTCAGTTTTGGTACTTCCACTGTCAGCAATAAGTATCATGACATCTTCTTATTTTTGAGAATATTTCTTAAGAAAGAAAATTTTTCTTTTCCGGTGCGATCCTGTTTTTTGTCCGTCAGGAAATCGTTGGCAAGAAGCTCTTTCAGCTGAAGAGGCTTAATGTTTCGCTGTATTTTGCCCTCTTTGCACCAGGAGATCTTGCCACTTTGTTCGCTTACGATAAGTGCGACAGCATCCGTTTGTTCCGTGATCCCAATGGCTGCCCTGTGCCTGAGCCCGAGGGATGCAGGGATCCTTCGGATTGAGGATACAGGCAGGACGCAACGTGCCGCCCTGATCCTGTTATTGGAAATGATCACGGCTCCGTCATGCAGGGGGCTGTTCAGATAAAATATGGATCCCAGCAATTGTTCTGAGATAAGCCCATCCATGCGCTGGCCTGTCTCAATAAAAGATTCCAGGTCGTTTTCATGTGTAATGACAATGAGTGCACCGGTCTTTTGCTCTGAAAAGGACTCACAGGCATTAACTATCGCGGGGATGTTCAGTTCGCGATCTTCCTCCATAGCCCACAGACCCTTGAAAAATGTTTTTGATCCCTGCTGGATGATGCTTCTTTTGCCCAGCAGGAGTAAAAACTTTCGGATTTCGGGTTGAAACACAATGATCAGGGCCAGAACCCCAACAGACATAAACTGCCCTAAGATGGCTGTGAGCAGCTCCATCTCAAAAATTCGCACCAGCCACCAAATAAGATAAATGGACAGGATACCCAGAAAAATATTTATGGCACCGGTGCCGCGGATGAGGCTGTATACCTGATATATCAGTATGGCTACAAGCAGAATGTCAAGGATATCCAGCAGCCGTATCTGAAGAAAACCTGTAATAAAGTAAGCAGGCATAGAGTGCTTTTTTGTTCATAGCTCTGTAAAGATACAGATTTATCGCTGTTTTTTGTAAAACCCTGTGATTTTTATTACCTCCCTGGCCTCTCTCACATCGTGCACACGCAGGATGTCGGCACCATTCTCTATTGCCAGGGTATTCAGTATGGTGGTGCCGTTAAGGGCATCAGCAGGGGAAACTTTCAGCACCTTGTTGATCATGGACTTCCTGGAAAAGCCCACGAGAATGGGAAGTTCAAAGATCCTGAAATACTCCAGCTCCGCCAGCAGCTGATAATTTTGTTCCAGTGTTTTGCCAAATCCAAACCCTGGATCCAGGATGATATCATGTACCCCTTTCCCCTTGAGCTGTAATACCTTTTCGGAGAAAAAGCCTGCAATATCCTTTATCAGGTGTTTGTACACGGGTTTTTGCTGCATGTCTTCGGGTCTTCCCTGCATGTGCATCATGATGTAGGGGACCTGTAGCCTGGCCACCGTGTCGAACATCTCTCTATCAATATTTCCTGCAGAAATGTCGTTTATGATGTGTGCACCCGCCTCAATGGCGGCTTTGGCTGTGTTTGCATGATAGGTGTCAATGGAGATGACAGCTTCCGGAAATTGCTTTACCACTGCCCGGAGTGCCGGTAAGAGCCTTTGTTGTTCTATGCCGGGATCGATAATACCGGCACCCGGACGGCTTGAGGCAGCTCCCATGTCGAGGATGTCGGCTCCCTCTGCCAGGTATTTCTCTGCCTTTTTAATGGCATCCATTGGGTTACGGCAGCTTCCTCCATCATAAAATGAATCCGGCGTAATATTCATCACCGCCATAACGAGGGGTGAAGATAAATTTATAATTTTGCCATTACAGTTTATGGTCTTCGGGGGATTAAAAAATTCCTCTTTCTTCATGAACCATAGTGATGTTTACTATTCATAATAATTTGTCATGAGCCAGGAAACACATACTGATCAGCAATATGCACAGGTTGTGGAGATGTGCAGGGATATTTTTAAGAAAAAGATGCAGGACTATGGCAGTGCCTGGCGCATCTTGCGTCCCAGTTCCCTTACAGACCAGATCTACATCAAAGCCCAACGTATCCGGTCTTTGCAGAGCAAAGGTACACAAAAAATACGGGAGGGGATCTCGCCGGAGTTTGTTGGCATCGTGAACTATGCTGTTATCGGGCTCATTCAGTTGGAGCTGGGTGCCAGCGACACCATCGACAAGACCCCGCAAGAGGCAGAAAACCTCTATACTGCCTATATTGAAGAGGCACGCAGGCTGATGCATGACAAAAACCATGATTATGGCGAGGCCTGGCGCGATATGCGGGTGTCTTCCCTGGCAGACATCATCCTCATGAAGCTCCTCCGGATAAAACAAATTGAAGACAACAAGGGTAAGGCAGCCCATTCTGAAGGCATAGATGCCAACTATTACGACATTATCAATTATGCTGTTTTTGCCCTGATTAAACTCGAACTGGAGTGATACAATTCCTGGTCAGACGTCTCTGGTATGGCCTGTGGGTGCTCTTTGGAGTAGTTACAGTGGTATTTCTGTTATTTAATGTGCTGCCCGGCGACCCGGCCAGGATGATGATGGGTCAGCGTGCCGACATCAGCTCTGTGGAAGCCATTCAGCAGGAACTGGGCCTCGACAGGCCCGTGCACAAGCAATACCTGCACTATCTCAATGACCTTTCTCCCGTAAGCCTGCACCGGCATGATGCCACCTCAAGCCTTGTCTATCTTGACCCGGAAAATTATTCTTACAGCCGCCTGGCCACCATTGGCGCCTATTCGCTTGTAGTCAAAAAACCATACCTGCGGCGTTCATATCAAAGCGACCGGCCCGTTTCAGAGATCCTGGCCAGCGCCTTCCCAAACACCCTGATCCTGGCAGGTGTGTCGATCTTGTTTGCCATGCTTGTCGGAATAGTGGCAGGCACATTCATTGCCTTAAAAAGGAAGCCATGGATTAGCCGGGGTGCCCTTGTATTTTCTGTCTTTGGGATGTCGCTGCCGTCTTTTTTTGCCGCTATCCTCATCGCCTGGGTGTTTGCCTATCTGCTCGGAGATATCACCGGGCTTAACATGACAGGCTCCCTCTATGAGGTAGATGACTTTGGTCGCGGCGAATACATCGCATGGAAAAACCTGATTCTCCCTGCAATAACCTTGGGAATCAGACCCCTGGCAATAGTTACGGAACTTACCCGGAGCTCACTCAGCCAGGTGATGACCCAGGACTATATCCGCACGGCACGTGCAAAAGGCTTGTCAGAAACGAAGATCATAACACGGCATGCCCTGAAAAACGCCATGAACCCCGTTATAACCGCTATTTCCGGATGGTTTGCCTCACTGATGGCCGGGGCCGTGTTTGTGGAATATGTTTTCGACTGGAAAGGGATCGGCGTGGTGATCGTGGACGCACTGGAACACTACGATTTCCCTGTGCTGATGGGTGCCGTGCTGCTTATCTCTGTGGTGCTGGTGTTGATAAACATACTGGTAGATATCATATACGCAAGACTTGACCCCAGGGTGAGGTTGTCATAATTAAGCGCATAAGACAATGAACCGTTTTCATATATACATCTTTCCAATACATTTGCTGGTGATGATCATCATGGCAGCCTTCCCCTCATCCGCTGCTGCTTCTGACCACGGGGTGGTGATCAATGAAGTGATGGCGTCAAATGCCACCATACATGCCTATGAAGACGGCAACCATGAGGATTGGGTCGAGCTGTACAACCCTGGCGATGAAGTGCTGCTTACCCGGCCGGATCAGGTACGCGTCGATGCGCTGCCTCCCATGGAAATCCCTACGGATATATCCTATGGGAGAAAGCCTGATGGTGCGGAGGAATGGTATTTTTTTGATGAGCCCACACCCGGAGAACCAAACACCACCGCGGGGGCTGAAGATATCCTGGAACCCCCGACGTTTTCTATAGAAGGTGGCTTTTACCAGGAGGCTTTCGATCTGGAGATCAGTCACGATGATCCTGATGTCCTCATCATATACACCCTTGACGGTTCAGAACCCTGTATCCACAACCTTGATGGGGTCTCTTATCCCTTTAAAAACGACTATCCTTACCATCCTGATGAGCCTTTCGGGGATACGCTCGCCCTGGAATACCTCAGCAAGACATACGAGGAAAGCATTACCGTTGCCGACAGGTCAGCCGAAGAGGACAAGCTGGCCCGGATAAGGGTTACGGTGCAACCTCCGTACTACATTCCCGATGAACCGGTTTTTAAGGGAACAGTCGTCAGGGCAAGGGCATATAAAGAGGGCATGCTTCCCTCCGACATCATAACCCATAGCTATTTTGTCAGTCCTCAGGGGCCTGACATGTTTCATCTTCCGGTTATATCCATCAGCGTGCAGGAAAACTATCTTTTCGATTATTATGATGGGATCTATACGCCAGGTGTGGATGCTGATCAATGGCGTATCGACAATCCCGGAGCGACTTTCATCTGGCCATTTTACGGTAACTGGCGCAGACGTGGTGCGGAGTGGGAATATCCGGCCCACATTGAAATATTTGAACAACCTGATCATCAAAGGGCATTGCATCAGGACATCGGCATCCGGATTCACGGGGGTGCCACCCGTTCCTATCCCATGAAATCACTCCGGCTGTATGCACGCAATCAATACACCAATTCGCATCTTACCTATGATTTTTTTGGGGATGGCCTGCAGGGGTATAAAAGGTTGATTTTAAGAAATTCCGGAAATGATTTTCCTACTGAGATATGGAGTCCGGGAAATCCCTCCCGTACCATGTTTCGGGATGCTTCCATACAGGCCCTTGTTAGCCACATGCACATGGACACCCAGGCATATCTTCCTGCACTGGTCTTTCTCAATGGCGAGTACTGGGGCATCCAGAATATCCGCGAACGTTATGACAAACACTATCTTTTGCGCAACTACGGAGCTGAAGAAGAGCACATAGACCTTCTCACCGGCAAGGATGAAGTCAAAGAGGGTGACAACCAGCATTACCTGGCCACTATTCAGTATATTGAGGATCACGGGCTGCAGGATGAGGCACATTATCAATATATCCAGTCGCGCATAGACACCGAGAATTTTATCG
>SLEW01000138.1 GCA_007124575.1 Bacteroidales bacterium
CAATCACATTCAGCTCCTTGAAGTCACCGATGGCAATGCGCCGTCCGATTTCATCAAGGGTAATGTGTTTTTGCGTACGGAGGCCCTGTTCACGAATAAGTTGTTGTCTCTTGTTGGTGATGGCTTTGGCTTCACTTTCAGACTTAATCACATGGAAGGTATCTCCTGCCTGCGGCGCACCGTCCAGGCCGAGGATAAGCACGGGAGTAGCCGGGCCGGCCTCGTCGATACGGTGGCCTCTCTCGTTGAACATGGCCTTTACTTTACCATGGGTGGTTCCGGCCACCACGATATCGCCTATTGCAAGTGAACCATTTTGCACGAGGATGGTGGACACATAGCCCCGTCCTCTGTCAAGGGATGACTCGATCACCGTTCCTGAAGCTTCTCTTGAGGGGTTCGCTTTGAGTTCAAGTATTTCAGACTCAAGCAACACTTTCTCAAGCAGGCTGTCAATGTTTTTACCTTGTTTTGCTGATATTTCCTGGCATTGGTATTTTCCGCCCCAATCTTCTACAAGGATGTTAATATTGGCAAGTTCTTCTTTCACTTTTTCAGGAGCTGCATTTTCCTTGTCCATTTTGTTGATGGCGATCACAATGGGTACGCCGGCAGCCTGTGCGTGGTTGATGGCCTCCACTGTCTGGGGCATCACGCTGTCGTCGGCAGCTACAACAATAATGGCTACGTCGGTCACTTTGGCACCCCTGGCACGCATGGCAGTAAAAGCCTCATGACCGGGTGTGTCAAGGAAAGTGATCCGCCTGTCATTATCCAATTCCACGGCATAAGCACCTATGTGCTGCGTGATACCGCCAGCCTCTCCGGCGATAACATTGGCATGGCGAATCTGGTCAAGGAGGGAAGTCTTACCATGGTCAACATGCCCCATCACAGTTACAATGGGGGCACGGTCACGCAAGTCAGCGGGATCATCTTCTACTTCCTCGATGATCTCCTGGCTGTCAGCACTCACAAACTCTACCTCATACCCAAACTCATCTGCCACGATGGTGATGGTTTCGGCATCCAGCCGCTGATTGATCGAAACAAAAAGACCCAGCGACATACAGGTGGAAATAATCTCATTTACCGATACGTCCATCATATTGGCAAGCTCTGCTGCAGAAATAAACTCAGTGACCTGCAGCGTTTTTTGTTCGCTTTCAGCCCTTTCCATTTCCTTCTCTTTCTGCTGTTGCAGAATTTCGCGCTTCATACGACGATGCTTGGCTGCTTTGGATTTGCCTGTACCACTCAGGTTGGCCAGGGTTTCCTTTATCTGGCGGGAGATTTCCTCCTCGGAAACTTCCGGACGTGCCTGTTCTTTCTTGCCCTTACGCGGCTTGCCGGGCTCCGGTTTTGCCGTCTTTTTGTCCTTTTGTACGGCCTGATCTGCAGGCTTCTCCTTTTTTATGCGTTTGCGCTTTCGCTTTTTTGATTTGGATGGATCTGAAGAAGACGCTACAGGCTTCTTGGATGCCTCTTTTGGGTCAGGCAGATCCATTTTGCCAAGGATGGTAGGCCCTGACAGCTTTTTAAACTGGGTCTGATGATGCGCTGCAGCCTTGTCTTCTTCCCCCTCGTCCTTTTCTTTCGGAGCTTCATCTGCTACATCCTTTTCGCCGACAGGCTCTTCAGCGGCATCCTGGTCTTTCTTTGTGGCTTCATCAGCGGCAATCTCTTCCGCTGCAGGAGTTTCTTTCTCTTTCTTGTCTGCCTCTCCCGGCTCAGACAGCTTCGTCTCCGCAGGCTGATCTTCCCCTTTTTGTTTTTCTTCCGCGCCTTTCTCTGCCTTTTTCTTTGGCTTCGCCTTAGCCTTTGCCTTTCTTTCAGCTTCGCCCTCTTCGAGGTCTATCTTGCCCACAACTTTTAACTTGCTCGTTACAGGAGCCTTTTCTTTATCCTTATCGGGCCCGGCCACCTCTTCTTTGGCTTCCTTCCCATCAGATTCCGCTGCCTCTTCAGGCACTTCTTTGTCCGCTTCAGGGGCTGGCTCTATGGCCTTTCCCTCTTTGTCCTGAACTTTATCTTCTTGTTTCTTTTTAGTCTTTGGCTTACCCTCAAGTGCTTCGGGCTCGATTTTTCCAACTACCCTGGGACCAACTTCTTCAGAAGACTTTTCTTCAGAAGGCTTTTCTTCCGCCTGTGTTTCCTTTTCGGAGACATCCGGTTTTACGGTGGCTTGTGTGTCTTTAATGTAAAGATCTTCCCCTGCTTCCTTCTCCTGATCCTTATCCTTTTCAGCGCCTGCCTCTTCTTTCTCCTCTTTATCTTCTTTATCCATGGACAGGCTCTCGCGCTTAAAAATACTCAGACCAGCCTTGCGTGTTTCTTCCCGGAGGTTTTTTTCACTTTGAAACTCCTGGAACAACAGCTCATAAGCCTCCTGTGGAATTTTGGCATTGGGGTTGTTGGCTACCGAGATACCTTTTTTATTCAGGAAATCCACGATAGTAGTCAAACCAATGTTAAACTCCTTGGCAACTTTACTCAATCGTCTTGTCTTAGGCCCTTCAGTCATATAATCCTTTTGGTTATCAAACCCTTTCGCCAGCGTAACAAAAAACGCAGCAAATTTAGGGTATTTTATTCAAACTCTGATTTTAATATGCGCATCACCTCCTCTACTGTCTCCCGTTCGAGCTCCGACCTGTTTACGAGGTCGTCCACATTAAGAGATAATACGCTTTTTGCCGTATCAAGGCCAATCCTTTTAAGCTCATCAATAATCCAGTCTTCCACCTCATCAGAGAACTCAGTAATATCCACATCTTCACTATCCACATCCGTCTCACGGTATACATCAATTTCATAGCCTGTAAGGTTGCCTGCCAGCTTAATATTGAAACCGCCCTTGCCAATGGCCAAAGACACCTGGTCTGGTTTAAGATATACTTCCGCTCTCTTGTTTTCCTCATCTATATCAATGGATGTGATCTTTGCCGGACTCAAAGCTCTGGTGATATACAGCTTTTCATTGGTCGTATAATTGATCACGTCAATATTTTCGTTGCGCAGCTCCCTGACGATGCCATGAATCCTTGAACCCTTCATGCCAACGCAGGCACCTACGGGGTCAATACGGTCGTCGTAAGACTCCACAGCCACCTTGGCGCGTTCTCCGGGCACCCGCACAATCTTTTTAATGGTAATAAGCCCATCATACACCTCAGGCACCTCCTGCTCAAAAAGCCGCTCCAGGAAAACCGGCGAGGTACGGCTGATAATGATCAACGGATTGTTGTTTTTGATTTCAACTCTTGACACAACGGCCCGCAAGGTATCACCCTTACGATAAAAGTCAGAAGGGATCTGCTCTGTTTTGGGCAAAATAAGTTCAATATCTTCATCATCAAGAGCGAGGATCTCTTTTTTCCACACCTGGTATACTTCTGCTGTAATGATGTCGCCGATCTTATCCTGATATTTTTTGTACACACTGTCTTTTTCAAGCTCCAGGATCTTTGAGGAAAGATTCTGGCGGATGGCCAGTATCTCCCGGCGGCCAAAATCACTCATCTTTACGGGTTCTGAAACCTCTTCCCCTACTTCAAAGTCAGGCTCAATCTTAATGGCCTCTGAATAGGCAATTTCGGAGTTTTCATCCTCCACTTCGCCATCCTCCACGATAGTTCGGTTGCGCCACACCTCCAGGTCTCCCTTGTCAATGTTTACAATAATATCAAAGTTTTCAGCTGATCCGTATTTTTTCTCCAACATGCTGTTAAACACGTCTTCCAGGATCAACATCATGGTAGAACGGTCAATATTCTTGAATTCTTTAAATTCCGAAAACGATTCAACCAGGTTAATAGCTTCCATTTTATCTATGCTGTTTGTATTATAAGTAATTAATCTCTGTTAACTTACCGGAACGACACCTGCACTTTGGCTTCTTTGATCTCATCAAAAGGGATGAAAACACTTGCATCGGCGTCAGTCTCGGGTTCTTTCTTTTTCTTTTTTCCCTTAGTGGGTTTATCTTTCTCGATGAGGATGCCTTCGCCGGTAACCTCTGCGAGTTTTCCTTTTGTTCGTTTATCATGCACGTCAAGTACCGACAACCGCCTTCCCACGTTGTTGTGGAATTGGCGGGGCAACTGCAATGGGTGCCCCACACCTACTGATGATACTTCCAGCTCAAAATCCTGCTCGTCTCTGTCGAGCTGTTGTTCAATATGCCGGCTAAGTTTAATGCAGTCATCGATAGTGACCCCCTTGTCTCCATCGATAAACACCATAATTTTATTCTGGGGTGTAACCCTGATGTTTACCACGAATTTATCACTTCCTTCGAGGTAGGCGTCAACTATGGCAGCAATGTTTCTTTCACTGATCATAAACATGTTCTAATAAAGAAGGGGACTTGCTGCCCCCTTCTTGTCCTGCGAAAACCATTTTTGCCGTGCAAAGATAGTGATTTTCTTTTAAACAAGAAAAAAATCACTGTTTTTTAGTACATTAGCTCGTTTCTGCGGCGGGGGAAGTGCCAGATGGTGCATTTTAAGGCCGCCAGCCCCCAAAATGTTCGTAATGCCTGCTGAGAATATCCCAGGATCGCTCTTCCAGCTCTTCCTGTCCGTGTTCAGAAGCTGTTTCCGAAATAAACTGCATGAGTGCCATACTTTCACCCATTCGCTCATTTACCTGGCGGGCGCGTTGAGGGTAATACTGTGAAAAATATTCAAGCTTTTCTTCCTGTATGTCGGTCATCCGTTCCATGATGGCATTCCCTTGATCATAGGCCCCGGCCTGATAATATCGCTCGGCCATCAGCAAGGTAAAATAATTATAGGGAACATTTTCTTCCGGCATCACTGCCATTGCCTTGTCAAGTGCTGCAATGGCGGAATCTCCCTTGTTCTCTTCGATCAGGGCATCGGCCAGACGCTGAAATACATTACGAAAGCTGACCGTGAGACGTCGATGGTCTTCATCGAGGTATATTGAAGGATCATCCATGTTGCCCCACTGGAACTTGTTCATGAGGTTGTCATATAATATCCTGGTATTTATCCTGCCAATCCTGTTGGGCTCAAAATCCGTTCTGATGGGTACCAGGCGATATGCCATGCCTTCAAGCTGGAAATACTCTTCAAGGCCCATATATGAGCCCCTTCCTGTAGTAATGGCAAAATAGACCGGACGTTCCCAGTTGTTTTCAGCCAGGAAGTCGAGTGCCATCATGTGATTCTTATTCATGCCGCTACCGGGCATCTGCCACTCCACGGCATCCACAATCAGGTGAGCATCTTCAGGTGCCACAGTACCATTTTCAACAACTTTGGCTGAGTCAACGGGCAGGCGGAAATTTCTCGTGGGGAAATAGGGTTGGTCTTCACCCCTGACAAAGCGTTCGATCATACGTCCCAGGTCGATGTAGCGGTCTGTTCGTTCCAGGATATGAACATAGTCGCGCGTACCATCGCGGTATTCCCTGGGTTCAAAACTGAATGGCACGGGAGCTGCATCATAGGTTTTCCGGCGCAGCATGTTGTTGATA
>SLEW01000014.1 GCA_007124575.1 Bacteroidales bacterium
AAAAACATCAGGCTCAGGCTGCCGAAGGAATCCTGTTGCTCGGTCACCTGGCCGCCTATTTCCATATTAACTCCGCGTGGCACTTCCAGGCTGGCGAGGATATCCTCCGTGATGTCTGTTGCCTCGCCCAGCGAAATATCCTCCAGATCGGCCATTACCTTTACCACCCTTTGCTGATCCTCCCTTCTTATCTCCAGGGGTGCAGTGATCTCTTGTATGCTGGCCACTTCCCGGATGGGGATATGCTGGCCGGCAAGGGTAGTGATCATGATGTTTTGCAGGTCTTCCGGTGATTGTCTGAAATCACGGCTGTACCTCACGAGGATGCTGTATTCTTCGCCATCCTCCTTGAACTCGCCAGCCTCGGCGCCATAAATGCTTTGCCGCACCTGCATGGCTACCATGCCGGCATTGACTTTAAACTGTGAAGCCCTTTCCTTATCCACCACGATCTCATATTCTGCTTTGCCGGGATCAATGGTGTTTTCTACATTCACAAAATGGGCGTTGCTGATGAGTTGCTCCTGGATGTTGCGTGCCAGGCTGTTGAGCTCGTCAAAGTCGTGACCTGACACATTTACCTCTATGGGTTTTTGGTTGCCCAGCAGGGCAGAAGAGAGGAGGCTTCCTCCATGAACTGTAAAGCGGTCTATTTCGGGAATTTCTGCCTCTATGCGTTTCCTTACGCCCCTGGCAGCCTCCCAGGCACTTCTGTCGCGTTCATCCGGACGTCCCATCCGGGCCACGATGGATCCGATGTTTTTCCCTTCCTGGAAGCCCACCGTTGTGAGGGCGCCATCCTCTGTTTGCCCCACAATGGTAAACTCGGTTTGCATCTCCGGGATCTCTTCTTGCATGATCCGTTCAATGTGCCTGGCTACACGCTCGGTTTCAGCCACACTGGTGCCGGTCTCCATCTCAAACTGCACACTCACGTCGCCCGAATCAAACTCAGGAATGTAGTCGGTGCCGATACGGACGGCCATCATGATGGAAGCAGCGAACAGAACCACTGCCAGGCTGACGACCAGCACTTTTCTCTTCACCGCCACAGACAATAACCGGTTATAGGCATTTTCGGTGGCAACAAAGAATTTTTCTGACGCCACATATATCTTATTGCGTTTTTTGGGCATCGTTTGCATGGGGTCGAGCATGCGCGATGATAACATGGGGGTGAGGCTGAGCGCGGTGATTAGCGAGGTGATCAGCGTGATTCCGGTGAGTACGGCCAGCTGCTTAAACAATATTCCCACGATACCTCCCATAAACAGCATGGGAAGAAATACCGAAATGGTGGTCAGGGTAGAGGCTGAAATGGCGGTGCCGATCTCATTTGCGCCCGTAACGGCCGCTTTTTTAGGCTCATTGCCCTCCTCAATGTGCCGCGTGATGTTTTCCAATACCACGATGGCATTGTCCACCACCATCCCAATGGCTATCACTACCGCCATCAGGGAGAAGATATTGATGGAATAGCCTGCGATAAACATATATATGAATGCGACGATCAGGGATACGGGCATGGTCAGCATGATGATCAGGCTCGACTTCCATTCGCGCAGGAAGAAGAACACCACCATGATCACGAAAAGTCCTGCCCACCAAAGGGTAGAGGAGAGGTTGCTGATCGAGCGGGTTACAATGTCAGAGCTGTCGACGATCTCCAGTACCTGCACATCATCCGGGAGCCTTTGCTGGAGCTCTTCCATTTCTCCGCGCACGCCATCGGCTACCTCCAGGGTGTTTGTTCCGGTTTGCTTCTGCACGAAGAAGGCCACGGATCTCTGTCCTTTGGTGCGTGCATAAGAATGGCGCTCTTCGTAGCCATCCGTCACCGTGGCAACATCGCCCACGCGGATCGCTTTGTTCTGATGGTACTTCAGGAAGATGTCTTCGATTTCTGATACCTCTTCGAATTCACCGGTCACCCCGATGGAAAAATCGCGTCGTCCGGTTTCTATGTTACCGCCGGGAATACGCACATTTTCGGCCTTGAGCACAGTGGCCATGTGGCTTACTGAGATTCCGTAAGCCTCTAGCTTGACCGGGTCCACTTCCACGGAGATCTCCCTGTGAGGTGCGCCTATGGTTACCACCGTTCCGACGCCTTCCACTCTTCGGAGCGGGGCCGCGATCTCATCCTCGATGATCTCTCCCAGGTCATAATAGCTTTCCGAGGCCTGAATCCCGTATGCAATAACCGGGATCATCGAACTGTTCACTTTAAGGATGATGGGCTGGTGGGCATCGCGTGGCAGGTGCCGGCGCGCCAGCTCTATCATGTCACGGGCATTGTTGGCTGCCTCGTTCACGTCTGCTCCCCAGTTAAAACGCATGGAGATAAAGGACACATTTTCACTGGATGTAGATTCGATGGTGCGCAGGTTTTCGGTGGCTGCCAACACTGTTTCCAGCGGGCTGGTGATTTGCTCCTCCACCATTTCGGCTGATGCACCAGGATAAGCTGTGATTACCGTGAGCGTGGGAAACTCGATTTCCGGGAGCACGTCGCGGGGCAACATGCGAATGGATACCAGACCAAACAAGATGATTCCGATAAACACCATCATGGTGGTGACGGGCCTTCTTACCGATATTTTTGATATATTCATGGTCGTCCTCCTTATTTTACGATACGTACATGATCATTTTCCTGCACCCGGCCCTTGCCTCCGGTAATCACCTCCATCCCCTCTTCCAAGCCTTCAATTACCAGGTCATCCCCGATGCTGAAAAGCCTGTTCACGGGATATATGCTGACCCTGCCATCCCTGACAGCAAAGACCTGATCCCGCTCATGTTCAGGGTCCCTGTATAGCGCTTCTGTGGGGACAACCATCACCTCCTCTGCCGGAAGGTCTATGTTTACCCTTGCCGACATGCCTGGTTTCAGTATCATGCCCGGGTTGGGTATCCTTATGCTTGCGGTGGCAGTGCGTGACCTGGTCGAAAGGTATGGTTTGATGCTGCTGACGACTCCCTCGATATGCATATCAGGATGTGCTTCGGGTATAATTTTTGCCGGCAGCCCTTCCGATATGCGGCCGAGATCTCTTTCGTTCACGTCGGTTTCCACCACCAGGGTGTCTAGTTGCATCAGCCTGAGGATCCCACTGGTGTTGGAGTAGCCCGGTTCCAGGTTCAGGTTCAGGAAGTAATTCTCGCCCTGGTTAACGAGGTAGTCTACGATCACGCCGCTAAAAGGAGCCCGTATCCGGCTATTTCTTTTTGCCAACTCATATTGTGCCCTGGAGGCTTCATACCGGCCTTTTATATGGTCGTACTCCTGGCGTGTCACCGTGCCATTGTCCACCAGCCTGGACACCCTTTCATAATCTTTTTTCAGGGTCATGCATTCTGCTTTTGCCTGTGCACGCATCTCCCCTGAAAGTTCAGCAAGCAGCGCGTCCTTTTCCACTGCATCTCCTTCCTGGTAGTACACATCCTCCAGCCTGCCGGGGAAACCAGCCCCGAGGTTAGCTTCCCGGCTGGCGAAAATGGTGCCGGACTGCCTGATTTCCGGCTGATGGGAGACGGTTACTACCCTGGCCGTCCTTACCGCCGGCTTATCCGATGCCTCCTGGCCGGTTTCCTCCGGCCCCGAGCAAGCGGATAAGGCAATAATGCTGATCAGGATGAAAATGATTCCGGTGGTAACGGTGATGATCCGCCTTTCTTGAAAGATGTTTTTGTCTTCCAGGCTTGCCACAAGGGCTTCTGCTTGTTTTTTACTCCAGTTCATGTCTTTATGATTTTGTTGTTGATATGTGCGTTTAATAAGGTTTATTGAATCAGGTCAAGCCCTGTCCCTGCTAACTTTAAACTTTTAATTTTCTGCCAGATTTCCACTGGCCTTCAGCAGCTCTGTATAGGCGACACGTTGCTGGTTTTTGGCTGAAATGTGCGCCTGGTAAGCATCCTGCCAGAGGGCCTGTGCTTCGAGTACATCCCTGGTGGCTGCTCTGCCTTCATCAAAAAGGTCGCGGGTCATGCGGAGGTTTTCCGTGGCCTGGTCAAGCGACATCTCCGCAAACTCGACACGGGCAGCAGCTTCCTGGTAGTTATACAGGCTTTGGGTAACCTCAAGCTCGATCTTTTCCCGCGCATCGGCAAGTACCACTTCACTGCGCTTTGTCTCCACGCGCGATTTGGCAAGCTGTGTTCTTTTTTCGCCAAAATGATAGATCGGGATCCTTACGGAGACCCCCACGTGCCAGTCGCCTCCGAACTCGCTGCTAAAGCCGCTGTAAGGGTTAGGGTTCATATAGGTATAGCCTCCGGCCAGGCCCACGCTGGGCAGCATCCGGGAGCGGGCTATGTTTTCCTTCTCCAGGTGGATGCCCGTCGATTCTTTCAGCATGTGTATCTCCGGACGTTTTTCCATCGCCATCGAGACCATCTCACCCAGCTCGCCGTTCTGTCTGAGCGGGCTGAAATCGGGGTCCACGGCAAACTCATCTGTCAGCGACAGGCCGGTGATCTGTGCAAGTGCCATCCTGGAAAGCCTTAATCCGTTGCTGGCCTGCATCTCCTTTAGCCGGACCTCATTGCGTTTAACCTGTGCTTCCAGCAACTGGTTCTGCGTCACCATGCCCTCCTCCAGCAATCGCTCCAGGTCTTCCACGAAATGGTCCAGCATCTCCAGCCAGGTATGGGTCAGTTCAAGTTTTTCCTGCATGCTGACCACTTGCCAGAAGCGGGCGTCGGTTTTTTCGATCACCTCTGCCTCGGTGAGCCGCTTGCTCTCACGTGCAATACGCTCTCCCGCAGAGGCCATGCGATGGGATGAACGGATTCGTCCTCCCATGTAAATGGGCTGTTCCAGCATCATCCCAATCTGGTAATTGTCATTGGCACCGATCTTGCCTTCCTCCTCAGGTAGCCAGGCATACTGCTGAAACAAGGGGTTTCCATCCGCATCCACGAAAGGCTGCCCCGTTTCCGGGTTGATGACCAGGATGTCAGGGGCAAACTGGGGGTCTTCCATTATGGCAGGATTGAATTGGCCAGACTCCTGGTCGATCCCTTCCCAGGGAATCACCGGCAGGAACATGTCGCCGTCAAATAGCTGATACTGCTTGTTGCGACGCATGTAGCCCCCTTCAGCAAAAATCTTTGGAAAAAAATGTTTGCGTGCGCTGCCGGCCTGCAACGTGGCGGCCTCCAGGTCGTATGCAGCGGCCTGTAAGGACTTGTTGTTTTCCAGTGCCAGCTGACGGCATTCCTCCAGACTCAGGCTGCTTTGAGCCCCGGACGTGGTGGTCAGAAACAGAACCAAAAACATACTCAATAATAGCTTCATAATTAGAAATTTAGAATAAAAACGTATTTTGTTCGAAAATAAAATCAAAAAAAAGCGCACATATGTGCAAATTACTATGGTAGCGATGCAGCGGCTCAACTTTTTACAATCCCCATCAAAATACTCAAAATAGCCTCGGGCAACCTTAAACTACGGAGGGCCCAAGTGCTGTCCCTAAACGGACAGGTCAAGCCCT
>SLEW01000287.1 GCA_007124575.1 Bacteroidales bacterium
CATGCGGATCAGTTCAAGCAGGGTGGCAACCGCAGAGCCATTGTCGGAGGCTCCGTAAGCATCAGGCACCGTGTCATAATGCCCCATGAACAGGATAGCTCTGCCGCTTCCTGTTCCGGGGATGCGTGCCATGATGTTACCCAGTCTTGCGATCCGTTGCAGGCGGGAGTCATAGTAGGTGGTGCTCTGTAATTCCGGTTCCAGTCCTAGTTGCCTTAGTTCATCCACGATATATTCCCGCACGACGACATTCTCTGCTGAGCCGATGGGGTTTTTTACTGAAGCAATCGTTTCCAGATGCTTCCACGCCCTTTCAGCTGAAAATTCACCGGCCGGGGCATCTTCGGGAACAGCCTCCGGGGGCGTATTGAGGCGAAGGGAGATAAATACCACCGCCAGCATGGCCAGTGTCAGGAGGATGCCTGTCAGTAGCTGGTTTTTGTTTTGGTTCATGTGTTTACATTTCGGTTTTACAGGTCAGGCCCTGTCATTATTTTTTCCCTGACTACAATGTCGAATCCCTTAAGGTGTTTCTTTACAACTGCTTCATAACTGCTTCCGGAATACCTCCAGATCGCTTTCGCTGAAGAGCACCATTCGAATCTTTTTGACGTGCGAAAGTTCAGGCATTTTTTTCCGGATGGCATCGGTCGCGATGGCCGCTGCCTCCTCTATCGGGAAGCCAAAAGCGCCTGCTGATATGGCAGGAAATGCCAGCGACGCTATTTGCTGTTTATCGGCCAGGCGCAGCGCGTTTTCATAACATGCCGCCAGTAACTTATCCTCTGGCTTGTCGCGTCCGTAAACCGGTCCCAGGCAGTGGATAACATACTTGTTGGGCAGCTTGTGTGCGCCCGTGATCACTGCCTCGCCTGGCTTGATAGGCGCCAGAGGTCTGCACTCATCCCCGAGCCCGGGGCCGGCAGCCCGGTGGATGGCCCCGGCTACGCCTCCTCCTGTTTGCAACTGTGCGTTGGCTGCATTTACGATAGCATCCATGTCTGGCTGGTTTGCAATATCTCCCAGGGTTACTTCAAGCTTTGCTTTTGAATTGTCTGACTTCATAGGGATGTTTTTTGTGCGTTAAGTAAATGGAAGTGTGATAAACAAATATACCAAATGTTTGGCTTACATACTACGTAGCATTTTCTGTTACCTTTGCCGCGACAAAACAGAACATGATAATGCAGCTGACACCTGGTGGTGATCAGCCGGTTACCATGGTTAACTGCAGGAAAATGCGACACGACAGCAAACCAAAGGGTATTCACTGGCTTGCACTTGGCCTGTTGGTCATCGTGTGGGGGAGCTCGTTTATCCTTATCAAACGGGGCCTGGATTCATTCAGCAGCTTTGAGGTCGGCGCTCTCCGCATTGCCATCTCTTTTCTGGTTCTTTCACCATTGCTCATATGGAATCTCAAAAAAGTACCACGCCGTAAACTCAAATACTTTCTGATGGCCGGCATCATTGGCAATGGGTTGCCACCCTTTCTGTTTGCCATAGCACAAACCGTTATTGACAGTTACATGGCCGGCGTTCTGAATTCACTGACGCCCTTGTTTACGTTGGTTATTGGCGTTTTCTTTTTTGGGACACGCACGCGCTGGTTTAATGTGCTGGGAGTGTTTGTTGGACTGGGTGGCGCTATCGGACTGCTTACGGTTGCCAATGGAAGCGAACTCAACAATATATGGTACGGCATGTTTGCTATTGCAGCTGCAGTTTGTTATGCAACCAACATGAATCTTATTAAGCGTTATCTATCAGACTTCAGTACACTTACGATCACTCCTGTTGCATTTATGTTTATCGGGATCCCTTCCCTCATTTACCTCCTGACCGGCAGTGAGGTCTTCCATGTGCTGACACACGACCCGAGGGGCTGGCAGAGCCTGGGTTATATCGCTATCCTGGCAATTGTGGGAACCGCACTTGCCATGATCATCCATAACTGGCTCATCAAACAGACTTCTGCGCTTTTTACTTCTACCGTTACGTACCTAATGCCCGTAATTTCCATTATGTGGGGCGTTGCCGACGGCGAAGTGTTTCTGGCCGTATTCATGCTCTGGATTGCGATCATCTTAATCGGAGTATATATGGCAAATAAACGAAGGAGAATGTAATGTGCTGATTAGCTCACAAAAACATTTCTCTTAGAGGTAAAAATATTTTCCCGGGGACTTGCAGCTTCATATTTTTTGTTTATCTTTGCACCCCAATTATCCGAATAAACCATTTAATTCATAATAAGAAATGTACGCAATTGTTGAAATAGGTGGCCAGCAATTTAAGGTGCAAAAAGAGCAGAAACTTTTTGTAAACCTGCTGGAAAACGAGGCGGGAAGCGATCTGGAAATTGACAAGGTGATGTTGGTTGCCGATGGCGACAACATCCAGGTGGGTGCCCCTGTAGTTGATGGAGCCAAGGTGAAAGCCAGGGTTCTGGAGCATGTGAAAGCCGACAAAATTTTGGTTTTCAAGAAAAAACGCAGGAAGGGCTATCAGAAAATGAATGGTCATCGTCAACCCATGACACAGATTCAGATTGAAGACATTACCGCTTAAGCGCATTGGAAACAGCAAAATCACAAAATTATGGCACATAAGAAAGGAGTTGGTAGCTCGAAAAACGGTCGCGAGTCGCATAGCAAACGGCTCGGCGTGAAAATTTTTGGCGGTTCCGTCGCTACCGCTGGTAACATCATTGTCAGGCAACGTGGCACAAAACATTATCCCGGAAACAATGTAGGGATGGGTAAGGATCATACCTTATTTGCCCTGATCGACGGGAAAGTGGTTTTTACCAAAAAGGCCGGGAACAAATCACATGTTTCTGTTGAGCCTTCAGCAGAAACTGTAACTGCTGCCAAAGCCGGAAATGGAAAACCCAAGACTGTTTCCAGGGCAGAAGAGCCTGAGGTGGCAGTAGCCGAAGCTCCTGCAGAGGAGAAGGCTGCCACAAAAGCCGAAGCTAAGAAGGAAGAAGCCCCTGAAGCAGAGACTAAAAAGGCCCCTGCAAAAAAAGCCGAAGCTAAGAAGGAAGAAGCTCCCGAGGCAGAAACCAAAAAGGCCCCTGCAAAAAAAGCCGAAGCTAAGAAGGAAGAAGCCCCTGAAGCAGAGACTAAAAAGGCCCCTGCAAAAAAGGCTGCATCCAAAAAAGAAGAAGCTCCCAGCGCTGAAGCAAAGAAAACGACAGCCTCCAAGACCAAAAAAGAGACTAAGCCGGAGAAGGATGACTCTGCTGATGCTGTGGAAGAAAAGCCAGCCGAATAGCTAAGGAGATTCACCTCCCGCCTCTTAGCGGGATCATCATAAATAGTATCTCTTGAATCCTGCTGCGGCAGGATTTTTTTTATGCATCTATTCTTGCTACTTTTGATGCACTGAATCTGACCTCCGGCATGACAGCAGGGAGGTTGGTTACACCTAATCAATATTTCTGATTATTATGATAGATATTCAAAAAATAAGGGAAGACAGCAAGGCGGTAATTGAACGTTACCAGGTCCGGAATTTTAATGCCTCCGATCTTGTCAGGCGTATTAAGGAGCTTGATGCCAGGCGGCGTGAGGCCCAGCAGGAGCTCGACAGCACACTTGCGGACGCCAATGCTACGGCACGAAAAATAGGCGAGCTTTTTAAGTCTGGTAAGCGTGATGAAGCCGAACCCCTGAAAGAGCAATCTGCCGACCTGAAGAAAAGGTCGAAAAAACTACAGGAAGAAATGGATGCTGTAACCCATGAGTTGCAGGAGCTGATGACCAACCTGCCCATGCTTCCGCATCCTTCTGTGCCTGCAGGCAATACGGAAGAGGATAATGAGGTGATCAGGGAGGAGGGTGAGATGCCACAACTACCGGAAAGCGCAAAAGCACACTGGGAGCTGGCTGCCAGGTACGACCTGATCGACTTTGCTGCCGGCACAAAAGTTACCGGAGCAGGCTTCCCGGTTTATAAAGGCAAAGGTGCCGTTTTGCAGCGTGCCCTGATCAGCTTCTTTCTGGAAGAGGCAGGAAAGGCTGGCTATACAGAATATCAGCCGCCGCTGATGGTAAATGCAGAATCGGCCTATGGTACCGGCCAGCTTCCCGATAAGGATGGCCAGATGTATCATGTGGCTTCAGATGATCTGTATCTTATCCCAACCTCAGAGGTGCCCATAACCAACATTTTTCGAGATACCATCATGGAGGAAAATGAGCTCCCCGTGAAATGTACCGCATATTCCGTTTGCTTTCGCAGAGAAGCCGGCTCATATGGAAAGGACGTCAGAGGCCTGAACAGGTTGCATCAGTTTGATAAGGTGGAAATTGTGCAGGTTGCCCATCCCGACACAAGCTATGAGGTGCTGGACGAGATGGTAGACTATGTGGCCGGCCTGCTTGAGAAGCTGGAGCTGCCTTTCCGCGTGGCAAGGCTTTGTGGTGGTGACCTCGGCTTTGCTTCAGCACTTACTTACGATATGGAGGTATATTCGGCCGGGCAAAAAAGATGGCTGGAGGTCAGTTCTATATCCAACTTCGAAACGTATCAGGCACAACGTATGAAGCTGAGGTTCCGCCCGGCGGAAGGGAAAAACCGGCTGGCGCATACTCTCAATGGAAGTGCACTTGCGTTGCCCCGCGTGATGGCTGCATTGCTTGAAAACAATCAGACAGCTGACGGCATCCGTGTTCCGGCCATCTTACACAAATACACGGGGTTCGACATGATACAGTAAGCATGGCAGCTCCGGGGGCCATGAGTGCAAACTTCGGCTATGTCTAATCTTTTGAAGCAACAGAAACCTATTGCCTGTGAAGTAAGCTAACTGCTGACATGTAAAACAAATCCGGCACGGTTTTCGTTCCCATTATATGCATTGTGCAATTAATTCGGCTAATTTTATGAATATGCTTTCCCGAAAAACGCTCTTCGTTATATTTACACTTGCCCCGGTGGCACTCATGTTTGCCCGGGAAGCAACGGATGAACGGCTGGCTAACCAGTACTTCCGCAATGGTCAATACGAGCAGGCAGTGGTTCTTTATGAAGAGTTATTTGCAGAAAACCCAACCCCTGTCATCTACAATAATTACCTGGAAAGCTTGTTTGCCCTTGAAGAATACAGAGATGCACGAAGGCTTGTAGAGGGTCAGATAGACCAACATCCTGATGACATCAGGTACCAGGTAGACCTCGGCTGGGTGCATCACCGCGCTGAGAACAACCGCAGGGCACGCAGGCATATGGATGAGCTTATTGAAAACCTTTCTGCTGACCCCGATGAGGTTACAGATCTGGCCATGGCTTTTGAAAATCGTGGATTTCTTGACAGAGCTATGGAAGCATACAAGGAAGGCAGAAGCCTTTTGGGTGCCAGCCATCCGCTGCATCTCCGTATTGCAGACATTCATGAGAAGAAAGGGGAATACCGTGCCATGATGAGGGAATACCTTGACTACCTCGATGATCACCAGGAGGACA
>SLEW01000004.1 GCA_007124575.1 Bacteroidales bacterium
ATCTCCCTTTCATTATACGTAGCATTGAAACCAAGTTCCCAACGGAAATCGTCTCTGACGATCGGACGGGTGTAGAGGTTGAGTTCCACACCGCGGTTCTCCATGCTGCCGATATTGGTCACGATAAAGTTAGTCAGGTTTGTTCCTGCAGGAACGGGGATTTCATTGATCAGGTCGTCTGTTTCGCGCAGATATACATCAACAGATCCGTAGTACCTGTCATCAAAGAGGGCAAAATCCAGGCCTGCGTTATAGGTCGTGGTTTCTTCCCATTTGATGTTTTCATCATAGCCTTCCGGACGCCATGTGCGAAGGAAGTCGGGGCCGAAAGGATAAGAGGCCCCTGTGCGGCTACGTGTGTAGCGTGCGAGATAGGGGTAGAAGTCGCCGGAAATGTTTTGCTGTCCGGTAACACCCCAGCCCAGACGCAACCTGAGCTCATTAAATGCGGGCATGTTGTCCATGATGAAATCTTCCTGGTCCAGTCGCCAGGCGAATGCTGCCGAGGGAAATACTCCTGAACGTGTGTCAGGAGAGAAGCGGGAAGTATGGTCGTTACGGAGAGTAAAGGTAAAGATGTAACGATCCATCAGGTAATAATTTGTACGTCCGAAGAAAGAGATCAGGTAATGTTCCTGCTCATATTCCACATCTTCGAATACCCTGAAATCAGTTCCAAAAACGTTATCTTCAATGTTGGTTACATAGGAAGACCCTTTTTGCCAGAAACGCTGCCAGGAGTAACCACCCATGATGTCGAAACGGCTGTTGAGAGAGGGAATATCCGTTTCATAATTGAGGTAGAAATCAATCAGGCTGTTTGACCTTTCCTGGTCGTAAACGCCGTATGATCCTCCGGATACATAAGCCCAGGCGGCATAATCGGGTGTGTAATTGGTTCCTTCTGACTTGGAGTAGTCGTATGCGATGTTGAGGTTTGCCCTTACATCAGGCAGCCAGTGTAGCCTGTAGTCCAGCTGTGTGTTACCGATGATCCGGTTCACTGTCGATTCATTGTTGGTCAGGTCGAGCAACGCCACCGGATTGTCTGTGGCCACCCCTTTGGGTATGCCGTCTTCCTCCCAGGTGAAGTAGCCGCCAAATTTTTCATGTGCATCACTCCTGACGGGCTGTGTGGGGTCAAAAGCCACAGCAGCTCCAATGGCCCCTTCGTTGGCGAACTGGTTTTCGATGTTCACACCCCGAAGGCGGAAATCTACCTGCAGATGGTCGTCGAGCAGCATGGGGTTAAGGTTGATGGACATGGAGGCACGTTGCATCTGGTCTCTTTTCAACACCCCTTCTTCATCTTTGAACCCGATAGCCACGCGATAAGGAATGTCGCGGTAGGCGCCGGAAGCACTGAAGGTATGATCATGAGCGATCGCGTCCTGGAAGATCTCATTTTGCCAGTCGGTGTTGGCGTCACCTATCATGCCAAGGATGCCTTCGCGACCTGCGTAGCGATCCTCCATGATGTTGCGGTATTCACTGCCATTAAGAACATCTACGGTTCGGATGTTCGACGAAAGCGAATAACTGCCGGTATACTGCAACTGAAGTGGCATGTCGCGTTCGCCTTGCTTGGTGGTGATGAGGATAACACCGTTGGATGCCCTGGACCCGTAAATCGCGGTGGCAGAGGCATCTTTCAGCACGGTGAATGACTCAATGTCACTGGGGTTGATGGTAGATAGCGGGTTCCGCAGTCCGGGAACACCTTCACTTTCGATGGGCACACCGTCGATCACGATTAGCGGATCGTTGTCTGCACGCAAAGAAGAGCCTCCACGGATACGGATTTGCTCACCGCTGCCGGGCGCACCGCCGGCGGATGTAATTTGCACACCGGGCATCCGGCCACGCAAGAGTTCTCCCGGCGTGGTGATGTTACCCATGTTGAAGTCACGCTCACCCACGGTGGATACGGACCCGGTAGCATCCTCCCTTCGCTGGATACCATAGCCGATAATTACAAATTCTTCGAGCATCTCCACGTCAGGAGCCAGCTCAAAATTAAGTGTTACCGTTTCTTCTTCTTCAACGGTGAGAACTTCTATTGTGGGGTCATAGCCTATAAAGCTAGCTACCAGGGTCAACTCTTCGTTGGCCGGAACCCTTAACTGGTATGCGCCATCGATATCCGTTACGGTACCTATGGTAGTACCCCGAATCACTACATTAGCCCCGGGTAGCGTTTCACCAGTCTCCATGTCGCTGATGACCCCGGTCACTGTCCCTTGTTGCCCGAATGCCGTGACACTGAGAAACAGCATCATCAGCAGCGGCAAAATGTTTCTTAATCGTTTTTTCATATTGTAAACATGTTTATAGATTAGGGTTATTTGTGCAGAATTCACACAAAGTTAATAAATAATTTGTCAGTTTTTCATTTTTTAACGTTGATAATCAGTTTTTTCCACAGTTTAGTACTGCAAACGTTTGCGGAAAGGTTTGCAGATAATTCAAAATATGTCACCTATTGTATAACGCAAAAAAAACTAAATGGTTTTATGCTAAAAAACCTGCCTCTTAATAAATAACCGGGTTTGCTTAGTTTTGTTATCTTTATGCTCAATAATCATTATATAATAGGTCTAACAGGTCAGAGAAATGAAATCTGAGAAGGCTTCTTTAAAGAATATTGCGGAAGCACTTAACGTATCTGTATCTACTGTTTCGCGCGCGTTGAAGAATCACCCCGACATTAATGATGATACCTGCAAGCGGGTGCAGGAGTATGCACGTAAGGTTCATTACAGGCCCAACGTACTTGCTCTGGGCCTCAAGCATCAGCGTTCCATGACCATTGGAGTGGTCGTACCCGAAATAGTGCATCATTTCTTCTCCTCCATAATCAGTGGGATTGAAGACCTTGCCTATGGCGAGGGATACCGAGTGATGATATGTCAGTCTAATGAGGATTACCTCAGGGAGGTGATGAATGTACAGGCATTGATGGATCACCGTGTGGATGGCATGCTGGTTTCAATAAGTAAGAGTACACTTGACCATCAACACTTTGTGGATCTTGCGAATCATGGAGTTCCCCTGGTGTTTATGGATCGTGCATGCAATGACCTGGTGTCAGACAAAGTACTTACCAATGATTATGAGGGTGCGCGCATGGTAGTCCGTCATTTGTTAAAACGTGGCTGCCGCAATATCCTGCATCTCGCTGGTCCCCAGCATCTTTGTGTTGGGCGCGAGCGTCAGGAAGGATACATACAGGCACTTAATGATTATGGCCTTACTCACCGTGAGGATTTTGTTATTCGTTGTGATACGCCATCTAAGGTTGAAAGCCGGAAAAACAAGATCCTTGGCAAAGCAGAAAACATTGATGGCATCTTCTGTGTTAATGATTTTACAGCGGCTGCGGTGATGCGCCTTTTGCAGGATAATGGGTATGATATCCCCGGCCAGGTAGCTGTGGCCGGTTTTGGCGATGATCCTTTGGCTTCGATGGTGCGGCCCACGCTTACTACCGTGGAGCAGCGGGGTTATGACATGGGAAAGACGGCAGCACGAATGCTGTTGAACAGACTTTCAGGCGATACCATAGATGAAGACACACCGCAAACAAAGGTTTTTCCCGCTTTCCTGAAAGTGCGCGAATCAGGATGATTTTACCAGCACATTTCCCTCCATGACATCAGGAGCTTCAACGCCCATCAAATGCAATATGGTTGGTGCCAGGTCGGCCAGTCTTCCGGCCTTGATCTCTTTGTAGTCATTATCTATCAGCCAGCAGGGAACCGGATTAATCGTATGTGCTGTGTTGGGTGATCCATCAGCGTTAATGCCATAGTCGGCGTTTCCGTGGTCGGCAGTAATGATCATGCTGTAGTGGTTGGTAAGACCGGCTTCCACCACTTCACGCAGACAGCTGTCTACCGTTTCCACCGCTTTGCGGATGGCCTCCAGCACTCCCGTATGTCCTACCATATCGGCATTGGCAAAATTCAGACATATGAAGTCGTGTTTTACGCTTTCAATCTCTTTTATTACGGCATCTTTAACTTCTGGTGCGCTCATCTCGGGCTGCAGGTCGTAGGTAGCCACCTTGGGCGAGGAAATCATGACCCTTTCTTCACCATCGAAAGCCTCTTCGCGGCCGCCACTGAAGAAAAAGGTGACGTGGGGGTATTTCTCCGTCTCAGCAATGCGCAGCTGGGTTTTTCCTGCCTGCGACAAGACTTCTCCGATCGTGTTTTTTAAATCTTCTTTCTCAAAAGCTACCTTAACCCCTTTAAATGACTTGTCATATTCTGTCATGGTCACATAGTGTAAGGGAAGGGTTTTCATCCCATGCTCAGGCATATCTTTTTGTGTCAATACCGTGGTAATTTCCCTTAGCCTATCGGTACGGAAGTTAAAACAGATGACCACATCATCTTTTTCGACGGTAGCCAGGGGTTTTCCTTTCTCGTCGACGATCACCCTGGGTTTGATAAATTCGTCGGTCACATCCTCATCATAGGATGCCTGGATAGCCTCTGCAGCACTGTTATGAGAAGTACCTTTTGCTTCAAGCAGCATATCGTAGGCTATTTTGATTCTTTCCCAGCGCTTGTCGCGGTCCATGGCATAATAGCGGCCACAAACCGTGGCAATCTTACCGGTTGTCTTCTTCATATATTCTTCCACTTGCTGTATGTAGCCCTTGCCGCTCTTGGGATCCGTGTCGCGGCCGTCAGTAAAGGCATGTAAAAACAGGTTGTGAAAGTCCATGGCGTTTGACATGTCGCAGAGTCCATAAAGGTGATCCATGGCACTGTGCACTCCACCGTCGGATACAAGCCCGAAAAGATGAACTTTTTTATTGTTTTCTTTTGCGTAAGAAAAAGCCTCTTTTAAGACCTCGTTTTCACGAAATGTCTTATCTTTTACTGCCTGGCTGATTTTTACCAGGTCCTGGTAGACGATCCTTCCTGCTCCCATGTTCAGGTGACCTACCTCTGAGTTGCCCATCTGGCCCTCAGGCAGCCCCACGTCTTTACCCGCTGTTTTTAGCAGGGTATGCGGGGCGGACTTATAGAGGCTTTTAGTAAAAGGAACATTTGCATGATGGATGATGTCCGCATTGCTTTCATCTCCTTTGCCCCATCCATCAAGTATGATTAACATTACTTTTTTGTTTTCCATAATTATTGAGGTTAAGTTTAAGGTTAAGGTTGAGGTTAAGGTTGAGGTTGAATGCCGGGGTATGTTGTGCTGATTAACCGGTGCTGCGAATGGCTTCCACGGGGTCGAGCTTTGCTGCAGTCCATGCCGGGACAAATCCGGAGACCAGGCCGATTATTGCCGAGACATTTATTCCCAGCATGATGTTGGAAAAACTGAGCACAAAGTTAAACTCAAATATCTGAGATACCAAAGCTGTGCCTCCGTATACGAGTAACAACCCAATGGCGCCTCCCATCACACTCAGGAATACTGCTTCAAACAGGAACTGCCCCAGGATGAAA
>SLEW01000067.1 GCA_007124575.1 Bacteroidales bacterium
CTGAGTACAACGGCTACACGCTGACGGTCATTATTGGTTTTTATAACATTTGCTCCGGCCATTATGACCGTTAACAGCAATATTAACAAAAATATGAGACGCAACAGGTATATGCCGGTGGCCTTTTCTTTGTTTTTTATCGGTGGCGATGTACTTTTTTCCGGCCATAATGGGCGTCGTTCCAGGGCTGGGTGAATTTGCGGGGTGTTCATGATCTGAGGTTGTTACCTGAAAGTTGTTATTTTATGTGTTTATTGATTATTGCATTTTACTCTCTGAATGGTATTTTTTGCTATTTAAAAGTAATCAAACCGTCTGCATGCCATATAGCACAAAATGTGCCACAATCATGCTTTAGAAAGAATATGTGAGCGATCCAAAAAACCTGTGGCCGGCATCTTCCAGAATGGTGTCATCACCTCCAAAGAAAATCTGGCTAACGAATTCAAAATCCAGGTCGGTGATAACCGAGTAACTGATTTGTGGCATGAGAAATACCCCATTGATGTCGGGGAATACCATTGCTGCCATTCCGCCATTCAGGATTGGGGAAAAGGAGTGGTCTGCGTTCAGGGTAATGGCAAATTCAGAGAACATGATGTTGTCGGGTCTTAAGGGTTCTGTTACCAAAAACACCTCTTCATCTTTTCGGCTGTAGCCGCCATTATAAAGGAATTCAGCCACCCCGAATGTTCCGTTTGGGAACATATAGTCCATGCCCACTGCTGCTACCATGTTGCTGCGTTTCACTTCCGGTATCTTTTCCCTGTCATAAAACCAGCTTAACTCCCCTTTAAAGCCTGCTCCACCGATGTGGCCGGCCCATCCTCCGCCTAGCACCAGTCTGTCGCGGAAATAGCCTCCGAGGGTCTGGATATCATAGCCCCGCAGGTTGTATGCATATTTTGCCGCGGCCACCATGTCGCGATTGTTTCTGGCTGGGCTCACGGCCACTTCTATACTTGACAGGCGACTGATGTAGTGCTGCACCCTGAGGGCATCCGTTCCGGGACGCTCCGGATAATCAAAATCAAAGAATGAGTATGTGTTAAAAAGGTCATTGGGATTGGATACCAGGTTGATGCCCCAGTTGATTCGCTGGCGTCCCGCCCGTACGCGCCAGTTCGACATGCGCCAGCTTACGTATAACCTATCCGCCTCGGAGTGTCCTATCCATCCTCCATCCGATAACCAAAGCCAGGAAAGATCCACGAGCGCATCGTCCTGGGCAAACACATCTTCGATACCGGGAAACTCATCATACAGTTCATGATATAATAGCCGGTTACGTC
The DNA here is from genome assembly GCA_007124575.1 of Bacteroidales bacterium. GTDB lineage: Bacteria > Bacteroidota > Bacteroidia > Bacteroidales > UBA7960 > PUPG01. The sequence goes on from SLEW01000067.1 coordinate 1,293, forward strand.
CTTCAATACGCAGGTCTACCTGGTCAGTTATATCCCATCTGAAATTTAACCTGTTATGCAAGCTGTTATAAAAGGACGGGTCTGAAAAGTCCTGGTCGAGCTGCAGGCCGGGCATCGCTTTTATGTATCCGCCAAGCCGGATGGGCGGGTTGTTGTCAAAGATCCCGGCAACGGCGTTGTGGCTGATAGCTATCATGCACAGGACGAGGAAGAGGGTTTGGGGTTTGGGGTCTGGGGTTTGAATAATCATCCCCCTGTAAGTTAATAATTTTGTCATAGGCGTTTTATGTTTATTTGCGTACGGCGTCGGCGGGTTGCAGCTTTATGGCTTTGCGCGCCGGGTAGATGGCTGCAAGGATGGCAAAAAGCACGATCATGACCGTGACTTTCAGATAAAAATCCAATTCCAGTTCGGGATAGAGGATTGGTGAGAAGCCGAAATCACGAAGTGCTTCTCCGCCAATTAGGGTCAGGTCGATGCCCCGTGGCTGGAGCAGGTTGATCAGAACAATGGCAGCTGCAAAGCCTGCAGCGCCGCCGGTTAGTGACAAAAAGACGGTTTCCAGGATCACCATGGTAAATACACGGCTTTTTTTCATGCCGAGAGAGAGCAGCACACCGAGCTCGCGGGTTCTTTCCAGCACCGACATCAGGATGGTGTTTAGTACACCAAACGCTACTCCCAGCAGGATAACCGCAATGATCCACATCAGGCTCATCTCCGTGTACTCCAACACGAACTCCAGGTCGGGTGCCAGCTCATTCCAGGTTCTTATCTTAAGTTCAGGATAATCTTGTTGCAGGGCAGATTGTATGCTTTCCAGGTGTTTTTCATCTTTTAGCAGGATGGCGATTTCGGTGATGGTTTCATCACCGCCGGTCAGTTGTGCCAGGTCGCGGGCCCGGACAAAGACATTGCCTTTTTCATAGGCTGATGCCGTAGAGCGGAAGGTGCCTTCCACACGGAATGAGGCACTGATCATTTCTCCCCGGGCGTCATGGAAAGTCAGCACGATGCGTGAACCGTGCTGGCTTTGCAGGTCATCAGCCAGAGCTTCGCCAATAACCACCGAAGGCAGGCGACCGTTTTCGGTAAAATAGGTGCCCTGCTCCAGCTGTTCATGGAAGCTGGTGGTTTGTCGTTCCTCCTCAGGATGGACCCCCCGGATGCTGACTCCGCTGCTGAGGTGCGGCGAAGCCACCATGCCATCAGTGACCGACCGGCGTGCCACGGCCCTGACTTCATCTTTGTTTCGGAGGGTTTCTGCGATATCGCCGGCACCGGCGATGGCATGGCGCAATTCCTTGTCGTTGACAAAGTCTGGATGATGGATCTGGATATGCGAAAGCTGTGTGTAAATGCTCTCCTCGATGGTCTGATTCATTAAACCCATGTATGCGGCAGAGATAAAAATCCCGCCAGTCAGGCCCAGGGCAATGGCCGTCATGATCACCAGGCTGCGTCGTTTGTTGCGCCAGATGTTTCGCCAGGATATTTTGACCAGGGTATGCATCTCGTGGTGGTTTTACTTGTTATCTTGTTAGTTTTTTGCCGCTTCAAGTATTTGTATGCTGTACATTTTTCGCATGGTGTACAAACCAATAAGCAGGGTAATGCCAAAAACGGTGTATGCCTGATTGATAAATATATGCTTGTCGATAACGAATGGGAAAACGGGTTCCATCCCAAAACGGAGAATATATTCAGCCATTTCGCCTGTGAATTTGATGGGGAACTGCTGAAAGATGTAAACAATGGGCAATGCGGTGAGTACACCTGCCGTGGTGCCCAGCAGGCCGATCAATATGGTTTCGATCAACCCGATGATTCCCAGTTGAATGCGTTTCATGCCGATCGAGAGAAGGATGCCAAACTCCTGCATGCGCTCATAAAGCATGGTCAGGATGGTGCCAAATATGCCAAATCCCACTATGATATAGAATATCCATGCAATACCGGTATATACGGTGTTTTGCATCTGCATCAGTCCTACCATATCGGGCATCAGCTCCTTCCAGGTTTTGGCGGTATACCATTCATCATCCAGCCTGCTTTGTAATTCGCTGGCGAGGCGGTTTATCTGATCGGGATCTGCTGGCATGATGATGAGGTTGGTGAGCCGGTTATCAGCTGCAAAATACCACTGAGCCTCTTTCAGGGGCAGAAACACGGCGGTGTTGTTCTGTTCGGGCAACTGGAATTCGATGATGCCGCCCACTTCAAACATGCCGGTGGCGGTTACGGCCTGGTATCCTTGTCCGATCAGGATCAGGGTGTCGCCGATGTCAAGCTTCAGCAGGTCGGCAAGGCCTTTTGCGATTACAGCGAAATCATCATCTTCGGAAAACATCTCTCCCCTGACCATGTTCCCGGAGAGGTTTCGAATCTTGTTTTCCTGTCCGGGTAAGATGCCGGTGACCATGGCAGGACGTGTCGACATTTCTTTGGCGGCCAGCGAAAAGCCCTGGATCCGGGGCACTACATAATCGATCTCCTCATCAAATTCTGCCACCGCCTGTTTTACGTTATCTCCGTATTCCAGGGTATGATCCAGTGAAGGCTCGTCAAAATAGTACGCATCCTGTATCTGCAAATACCCTGTTTCCTGCCTGATCATGGTTTCTTTCAGCTGTCGCTGGAATCCCTCAGCGAAGGAAAGCAGGGCGGTAGCAAGCACATAGGCGAACAGCACCGAGCTGACGGTGATCAGCGTGCGTCGCTTGTTGCGCCATATGTTACGCCAGGCAAGGATGAAGAACATACTGTTAATGTGCTAATGTGTTAATGTGCTAATGAAAGAGTCCTGGGGTCTCTGCAACCCGGGAGCTGCGGATACTATTCTTTCTGCTTACTTCTTACTACCTGCTTCTTACTTCTTTTGTCCAGTTCCCGACACCCAATAAATCGTCAAAGATGAACAATATCTCCAGGCACCGGCCTGGGTTATCAGTTCCTTTTGAAGTGTTCGTCTTTGTCGACGGCGCCGTCGACGAGGGTGATGACACGTTTTGCCCGGTCTATCACTCGCTGGTCGTGCGTAGAAAAGATCAGCGTGATATTTTCTTCTTTGTTGAGGCGCGCCATGATATCGAGAAGGTTAAAGGCCGACTCGGTGTCTAGGTTGGCGGTGGGCTCGTCGGCGAGCACAAAATCGGGTTTTGATGCCAGGGCCCGTGCCACCGCAACCCGTTGCTGCTGACCACCTGAAAGTTGAGATGGTCTCACATGGAGTTTTTCCGACAACCCGACCTGATCCAGCATCTCTCTGGCTCGCTGTTCCATCTCCTTTTTGGGCTTTTTCTGCAAAAGCATAATGAAGGAAACGTTCTCCACAGCGGTGAGCACCGGGATCAGGTTGTAGGCCTGGAATACGAATCCGATATGTCTCAGCCTGAAATCAAAGAGTTGGCTCTCTTTCATGGTGGCGATGTCGACATCATCGATCACTACCTTGCCTTCGGTGGGCTTGTCGAGGCCGCCGATGACATTCAGGAAAGTGGTTTTGCCACTCCCGGAGGGTCCGACGATCGCGGTGAACTCACCTTGTTTGAACTCCAGGTTCACATCTTTTAGTGCATGGACGGGTACGGCTGTGTTGGTGTAGGTCTTAGACAGTGATTCTGTTTTGATTACGGTTTGCATGATTTTATGATTAATGGGTTTGTTTTTTGTTTCATTGTTTCACAAAAAATGCACGAAGGGCACGAAGGGTTTTCTTTGTCTGTTGTGCGTTGCCTGTTTTTATTTAGTATGGGTTCTTTGTGGTTTTTTGTGGATTGTCACGCGTGTTTACTCTTCCCTGACCGCTTCTGCCGGGGCGAGGCGTATGGCCTTCCAGGCCGGGTATATGGAAGCCAGGATGGCAAAGAGGATCACCACACCGCCGATCTCAAAGTAAAATGACGTGGGCAGTTCCGGGTAGAGGACAGCGGCAAAGCCAAAGTCTTCCAGGCCTTCGCCTCCAGGGATGTTGACACCGTGCTGGTTCAGGATGCGGATCATGATGAATGACAGCACCAGGCCCACTGCCCCGCCGATGATGGCGATCATGGTGGTTTCCATCACCACCATGGAAAACACCTTAATTCGTTTCATCCCGATCGATAGCAGAACACCCAGCTCCCTGACCCTTTCCAGTATCGACATCAGGATGGTGTTCAA
>SLEW01000170.1 GCA_007124575.1 Bacteroidales bacterium
AAAAAATTCCAAGAAAATATTCATTATCTTTGCGTGGTATAAAATAAAAGAACTTCATCATAGTTATTACACTATAAAACAACTTACTAAACAGACTGCCCATGTTACTTTCTTTTTTATTAAATATTCAGGCTGGCTCAGAGGAAGCCATAGCTGATACCCTGGCTGTTGCCGGGGAAGAAGTGGCTGAACCCACGCTCTCTTTCTGGAGTCTGGCATTGCAGGGAGGATTAGTGATGATCCCCCTGGTCATTTTATCTGTGGTGGCCATATATATCTTTATTGAAAGATATTTTGCCATTAGCCGGGCATCCAATGAAGAAACCAATTTCATGAATAACATTCGTGATTTTATTCATAATGGACGTATAGATTCTGCCAAATCTTTGTGCCGTAATAATCAGTCTCCCATTGCGCGTATGATAGCTAAAGGCATTGTGCGTATTGGCAGGCCCCTGAACGACATAAACGCAGCCATTGAAAATGTGGGCAAGCTGGAGATTGCCAAGCTGGAAAAAAACATTGCGGTACTCGCCACTGTGGCGGGAGCAGCGCCTATGCTTGGCTTCCTGGGTACGGTGATGGGTATGGTAAGGGCCTTCTTCAACATGGCACAGGCAGGTCCCAATATTGATATCAGCATGCTTGCCGGAGGTATCTATGAGGCGATGATCACTACGATCACGGGACTTACCGTGGGCATCATCGCCTACATTTGCTATAATATCCTTGTGGCACGCATTGAAAAAGTTGTTTTCATGCTCGAGGCAAGAGCCACTGAGTTTATGGATCTTTTGCATGAGCCGGCTTCGTAGGCCCATTATTTGGAGGAGGCCTGTTCTCCGGGCCTGAAAAGTGCCTGAAATGAAAGGCTTCCTTCAGTTTTAAAGACAGACAGTAATCGTTTTATCATGGCAATAAAAGCAAGAAATACACGCAACTTGCAGTTTAGCATGGTCTCCATGTCTGACCTTGTGTTTTTGCTGTTAATATTTTTTATGTTGACATCGACCCTGGTTGCACCCAGTGCTATTAACCTGTTGCTGCCATCCAGCGATAGCCGTACCATGGCACCGCAAACGGTCAATGTACACATCAACGAAAACAGGCAGTTGTTTCTGGAGGCCGAACCTGTAGACCTGCAGGGTTTGAAGGAAGGCTTGCTTGTCTCATTAGACGGCATGGTGGATGGTACAGTGGTTTTACGTGCTGACTATACCGTGCCGGTACAGGACATAGTGAATGTAATTGATGCTGTGGAAGGGATGAATAGTGAGTATGGGCTGCGCCACCGGGTTATTCTTGCCACGCAACCACAACAGTAATGGAAGCATCGACAAAGAAAGACAGGACACGTGCGATTGCAGGAACGGTAATATTTCATGCCGTCCTCCTCATGGCAATCCTGTTTTTTGGTTTGACCCCACAACGCCCTCTGCCTGCAGAGAGAGGTGTGCTGGTAGCGCTGGGTTACACAGATGAAGGAGTGGGTGACCGGCAGCCGCTGTCGGCCTCACCTCCCACACCCGCACCTACCCCGGCGGCACCTGAGTCGGAACCTGACCAGGTGGTCACCCAGGAAACAGAGGAATCTGTTGCCATTCCTGACGCAGCAGAGGAAATACACACCGACACCGAAGAATCCCCTGCAGAACAGCCTGAAACATCACCAGAGCCCGAAGAAGCTGCAGAAGAAGCTGAGGAAGAGCCTGAGCCTCAGCCTGACCCCAGGGCGATGTTCCCCGGCCAGGATCAAAGAACTACCGACCGTCAGGAGCAGGGTGAAGGAGAAGAAGAAGGCGATGAAGGCCGCCCCGATGGTGTTACTGATGCTGACGATTTTGATGGGGAAGGCAGTGGTGAAGGTGTTGAATACAGCTTAACGGGAAGGCAGGCAAATGTGCTTCCCAAACCTGATTATACCACACAGGCTACCGGCAGGGTGGTAGTGCGTATAGTAGTAAACAGGGAAGGGCAGGTAGTCAGAGCCACAGCAGGGGCCAGAGGCACCACCACAACAGACGGCACACTCCATCGTCTTGCCGAAGAAGCTGCCCGGAATGCACGGTTTAATCGCTCTGCAAATGCCCCCGCCGAACAAACAGGTACCATTACGTACATCTTTATCAGGCGTAATTAGATGAAGGATTATCAGGATACCCTTGACTTCCTTTTTAGCCAGCTCCCTATGTATCAACGCATCGGGCCGGCAGCATACAAGGCAAACCTGGATAATACCCACGCCCTGATCAACCACCTGGGAAATCCGGAGAAAGCCTTTCGTAGCATCCATATAGCCGGAACAAACGGGAAAGGTTCTGTGGCACACATGCTCGCCTCAGTATTACAGGCCCAGGGCCTGAAAACAGGACTGGCTACTTCTCCCCACCTGAAAGATTTTCGTGAAAGGATAAGAATTAACGGAAAACCCATTCCGCAAGATGAGGTTGTTAAATTCGTACAACATCATAAAGCCTTTTTTGAAAATCTGCAGCCCTCTTTTTTTGAGATGACCATGGCGATGACATTTGATTATTTTGCCAAGGAAAAAGTGGATATTGCCGTGGTTGAGACAGGGATGGGGGGCAGGCTGGACTCATCCAATGTGATCACCCCGGAAGTTTCGGTAATCACAAACATCGGCCTGGATCATGTCAGGTTCCTTGGTAATACCCTGCCTGCCATAGCAGGCGAAAAGGCAGGCATTATCAAGGCAGGTATACCCGTGGTGATCGGACGACGGCAAGAAGCCGTGCAGGGAGTGTTTGAGAAAGTGGCTGCAAGTTTGGGTGCACCGCTCAAGGTGGCAGGCGATCATGTTAAAGTGCAGGATTTCAGACATACTTCATACAAAGGAAGGCCGTGCATGGAGGTGTTTGTTTTACATGACGGCGAACCAAAGACCATTTACCTTGACCTCCCCGGAGAGTATCAACTTGAAAACCTTATTACTGTAATCGCTGTTGTTGACACACTTCGCGCCGGCGATGTTTTTCCCATTACCCGGCAGGCATTGGAGCAGGGACTGCTTTCAGTGGTCAGATCTACCGGAATGCAAGGCCGCTGGCAGCAATTGAGCAGTAAACCGGCAATCATCTGCGATACCGGTCATAACAGGGAAGGTCTGAAGTACGTTGTTGACCAGCTTCTTACCGTCCCTTGCCGCCGGTTGCGAATGGTGTTTGGCCTGGTTGACGACAAGGATCTGTCTACAGTACTTTCTCTGTTACCCCGCGATGCTGTTTATTATTTCTGCAAACCAGATGTACCTCGTGGGCTGGATGAAAAAAAGCTGGCTTCTGAGGCCAGCTTTTGGGGGTTACGTGGTATTTGTTATGACAGCGTGATGAAAGCCCTGCACCAGGCAAAAAACGACGCCACAGCCGATGATCTGATATTCATCGGTGGCAGCACATTTGTCGTGGCTGAGGCGTTGTAAGGTCTATTCGCCCTCTTCTTCCTCTTCTTCTGCTTTCTCTCTTTCTAACTTCTCTTTGGCTTCACGCCTTCTCTCTTCAAGAATCTTTTCACGGGCACGCTCTCTCGCCAGATGTGATACGTATTCCTGAAGCTGCTGATCACGACGGAATTCATTCAGGATCTCACGGTATTGACCCATGTCCATATCATACTCTTCTATGATAACCGGCACCATGTTCTGCATCTCTCTTTGAATTTCTGTTACCTGCGGTGCAGCCTGGTTAAAAGCATCAATTTCTTCATTGGAAAAACCACCACCCTGAAGTGTTCCGATCTCAGCCGCCCTGGCAATCTGATCAAAACGTTCGCGGGTGAGTCCATAGTCCTCAGTAGTCTCAGAAATGCGTTCCTGTGTTTTCCTTTGCAGGGCACTTACTTCCTGATTGGCATCAAAAAAGTTGAGAAGTGTTTCATCATCAAAGGCAAACTCCACATCAGCCCATGGATCCTCCTCTTCTTCTTCAGCTTCTTCCTGTGCGAAGCTGTAAGCAGGCAGGCTTAAAATCAAGCCCAGCGCGATAAATAATGCCATGAGTCCTTTTGCGGTGTTAATTGCTGTTTTTTTGATGGTTTTCATAGTTTCTATACTGTTTTTTTGGGTTTCAATCATCAACAAAAATAGGCATAATTCAAAAAATAATGCAAATATTTTGGTTAAAAGACATAAAAAATTAGTTTTTAGCCACTGCAAGACTAGCTGGCTGCCAACATTCGTATCATGTCATATCCTGCAGGTGGAAGATCAAATTTGATGCCATCTTTCGTAAGTGAAGATGTTTTGTGACTTTCAAGCCTGGTTTTTTGCACCAGGGATTCCATATTCCAGATATGCGCGTTTTTATCAGGGTAAAGTTCCCAGAAGTGATCGGGTATCCTGATTGCCATTTCTTTTTTCTCTTCCTTTGAAAAATTAGATGCAATGAGCATGATTTCATCTCCATCCCATCTTAAAAAAGCATAAACTGACGGGCTGAGATCCGGGTTGTTCCACATCAGGTCGTAGAAGTGACCGTTAATAATTACTTCGTGCTGGCAACAGGCCAGAATATCTTTGTATTGTTGCCTGAGGTGTCTTTCATTTTCTGAGAGTCTTACTTCATGGCATGCACCGCGATCGAACCATTTTTGAAATGAGGGCACCCGGGCATAATCGAAAATAGTGGTTTTGCCGTCATCGCCGCTGTAACCGCTTTCCCCGGCAGCTTCTTCTCCTGTTTCCTGGCCAAAATAGATCATCACGGGGCCTCTGTGCATGGTTGCGGCTAATGCCATGGCCGGTATTCCTGCTTCTGCCTGCCCCGCAAAGTGACGTGATGCGATCCGTTCCTCATCATGGTTTTCCATAAACCGCACCATGATGTCATCCAGGCCGTCAAGCGCTTGCCATACACCTGTCACATGGCTTGCGGGGGCACCCAGAACCACATTTCTGACCGTGTTGTAAAAGCCTTCTTTGTCATAAAGAAAATCAAAACCTGCCTCACGATAAGCCTTGTATGCCTGAGTGTTATATGATTCAGCAATAAAAACCAGCCCAGGATGGGCTTTTTTTGCCTTTGGTATCATCCAGTTCCAGAATTCCACTGGCACCATCTCTGCCATATCGCAGCGAAAACCTCCTACTCCCTTGCTTGCCCAGAAAAGGATGACTTCCAGCATGTATCGCCAGGTGGAAGGCGGAGGATCGAAGTGTCTTTCGCCGCCATGCATCATATCTATACCATAATTCAATTTTACCGTTTCGTACCAGTCATGGAAAGAGGGTCGGGGAGAAAAACAATCGTTGCCCGTAGCTTTCGCAGGGTTTTCATCAAATTCATTGATGTTTTTGTTTTTTGCGTGTGGCATCTCGTATACCTCATCCGGCAACCGGAGCCTTTCGCCCGGAATATAATAGAAGTGGTTGTCACGGTGAAAAGCAAGGTTGGATTTGTCATGTTTTCCGAACTGGTAGTCTTTGCCCGCTTCCTGGTCGCTATAATATTTTCGTGCGGTGTGGTTGGGTATGAAGTCTATGATGGGATTTAACCCTGCCTGTCTGCAACGTGCAATGAGTTCTTCAAACTCCTGCATGCGATTTGCCGGGTCATCAGCCAGGTCAGGGCTCACATCAAAGTAATCCCTGATGGCATATGGCGAGCCCGCCACGCCTTTCACCACCAATGGGTTGTCGGCTTTTATATGGTGGTTGGGGTAGGAAGTGCAACTGGCATGCTCCAGCACTCCTGTCAGCCAGACATGGTTTGCACCCAGGCGCTTGATTTCACTCAGAAACCGTTTGTCCAGATCATTAAACCTGCCGCATCCATTTTCGCTGAGGCTACCCCAGGGTTTTATCTCTTCGCGGGTATTGCCCGCAAGCCTTACCAGTACCTGGTATATGACGATTTTTTCCTTCATGTGTTTATAATTTGTCAAAATGTCAAAAAGCCGAAAAGTCACCATGCCCGGGCTTGCCATGAGCTCCTGGCATGAGCTTACTACCTGCTGCAAGCCTCAAACCCACATGACCCTAATCAGGGGTTAACAAAAAAATCATCCGTAAAGTTGAGAAGGAAAAGTTTTTTTGTGGCTCGTGTCACGGCGGTGTAAAGCCAACGGATATATTCCTTGTCAGGCGTTTTGTCAGGCAAATAGCCCATCTCTACGAATACGTGCTGCCACTGTCCTCCCTGGGCTTTGTGGCAGGTCATGGCGTAAGCATATTTTACCTGCAGGGCATTCAGATGTGGATTATTTCGAATATTCGTCACTCTTGTTCTTTTGTTTGGTATGTCCTGGTAGTCCTCTGTCACGGCCTCGTAAAGTTTGTTTGCGTCCTGGCGTGATAGTGCGGGACCATCGGCATCCAGGGTATCCAGGAGGATCTTTACGTCCAGGTCTGGCATGTCGGGATAATCTGTCATGCGCACGGTTACGTCGGCAAAGCGGAAACCATAGAGTTCTTCTGTTTTGATGATGCGTTTTATTTCCAGGATATCGCCATTGGCAATGAAGCCAGCCTCTGCCCCTTCGGGCAGCCAGAAATAGTTGTTTTTGACTACCATCAGAAGGTCTCCGGCATTGATCTCAGCATCCATGAAGAGTACTCTTTGCCTGATATGCTTGTTATACATGTTGGCTCTTTTGTTGGAGCGGCATATCATGAGGGCTTCGTCTCTTTCCTGGCCTGCGAAGGCGGCATCTACTTCATCGGCTGCATCCGTGCCCTCTACGCGGATGATGTCGGGAAATCCATCTGTTTGCAATGCCGGGAAATCCACCTCTTCAAACGACAACATTTCTCTCAGGCCGGTGGCGTTGTAGAGGATGCCGCTGTCAAAAGACTGCCTTACAACTTGTTGTAGTTCGTACTCGTTGACAAGCAAGTGATATCTTTGTTGAAGGAAAGGGGTGCTGAGTGCCGGGCTTTCATGCGATAAAACCGGGGGCAGCTGAGCCGTGTCGCCAATAAAGATCATTCTGCAGCCTTTCTCATTGTAAACATATTGCATCAGGTCGTCGAGAAGGTTTGCTCCACCAAAAAGGCTGCCTTGCTGACCGGGCTGGCTGCTCCAGGGTATCATGGATGCTTCATCGACGATGAACACGGTGTTGCGCCTGTTGTTTTTTTGCCGTACGATATGGAGCGAACCCTCGCCGTCTGTTTGCAGGCGGTATATTTTTTTATGGATGGTAAATGCCTGTTTCCCGGCATACCCAGCCAATACCTTGGCCGCTCTCCCCGTGGGTGCCAGCAATACATAATCCATTCCAAGGGATGGCAGCACGCCCACAAGGCTGCTGACAATGGTGGTCTTCCCTGTACCAGCATAGCCTTTAAGGATGAACAGAGAGTGCGGATCATTGCTGGCAAGGAAACCGGAAAGCTCTTCAATCAAAACTTCCTGATCTCCGGTGGGATTATAGGGAAACTGACGGGTAACTGATTCTATGATGTTTTGTTTTGTTTTTGCCATATTGTAAGGGGTGTCAGAATGGATATCCGATACCCAGGTTAAAATTCCACTCGCTAAATCGGGGCAAGCCACCAGACCAGCGTTCGCCTGACGGAAGGGCGGGGTTGTGTATTCGAAATGCCGCGTCGAGACGTACCAGAAAGAAATTAAAGTCGAGCCTGACGCCGGCTCCTGCTCCAATGGCTATTTCACGGTAAAAACGGTCAATAGAGAAATCGCCCCGGGGAAACTGTTCGTTTTCTTTGAGAAACCAGACATTTCCTGCATCCATAAACAAGGCGCCGTGCCAATACCTGTAAACCGGGAAACGGTATTCCACATTTGCTTCAAGTTTGATGTCGCCATATTTGTCGAAGCGCAAGAGGTCTGATTCGGGATACCCTCCCGGGCCAAGATTATAGATGCTCCATGCTCTTACACTGTTTGCGCCTCCGCCATAATAGCTTTTAATGAAGGGCATGACTTCTGTATTGCCGTAAGGCACACCCAACCCACCCATGACACGAAAAACCAGGGTGTTATTTTCGTCAAGTACCCGATAATAACGAAAGTCCGCGTCGGCTTTAACGTATTGCGCAAAAGGTATACCCCGGAGGGTATAGCTGTTTTCCTCGTTTTTTGAAAAGTCTAACGTGTTGGCTGCCAAATGCATAAGGTTTCCGGCAGACTCCAGGTTGGTGCGAAAGTACACAAAGTCCGTATCCCTGTCGATCCGTTGGGTACTATATGTGTAATTATATTGCATTCCCCCTATGAGATGATCACGATAACGACTTAAAATCAATGGGTTGTCGTCAGGAATGTTTGATTGCAGTATAGAGTCATTGAAAATTTTTATGGAGCTCACTTCAAGAGGAGTAAAATGGTGCTGCCTTCGGGCATCCTGCGCCCATCTCACACCATAACTCAGATTCAGGATGTAGCGCGTATAATCCGGTCTTTGTCTGTAATTGAAACCAGACAGGATGGTTGTTTGCGGTCTGGCTGTGCGAGACAGGTTTTCAAATTCCACAGGAAAAAGCAGTTTGGGAAAATCTACCGATACCTCCGCACCAAGTTCTAACGTATTAAATGGCAAGGTAGAGAAAACCTGCTGATCTGACGACTCCCCGGAAACTTCCAGGGCACCTTTGAGGCGCATGTTAAGAATTTCTGCTCCCCCAAAAACATTCCTGTTCTGATAAAGAAAGTTATTTGCTATTCCCAGGTTGCCTGCGGTGTTCAGACCTTCTGCCTCGATGGTAAAGGCGTTGGCTGGAGACCGGGTTAGTTGCACTTTTGCGTCGAGGAATCCAAGGGTGTCATTACCGGTGTTTTCCGCATTGGTTGCTTCATTAAACTGGAGGTTTATATATCTGAAATTACGGAGCCCGGCGAGGTAGTGGTGCGTTTGTTCCAGGCGCTGCAGGTTGTATGTTTCGCCTGGCTCAAATAAAATGTTGTTTGCAATGGTTCCGGGTCTGATTTGCAGCGGATCGTTGTGCAAAAAAGTGTAGGTCTGCCTGTCTTCTTTTTTGCCCTTATACCTGGTGGTGTCAGAATATTGTTGATCCGGTGACAGTCTTCGGTATTCAGGATATATGTGAATAGTATTGATCTGGTATCTTTTATGTGGCACCACGCGTGCACTATCGGGGTGTCTCCCGAAATGCATTTGTGGGTTTTGTATGATCACCTCCAGGTCTATCTGATGATTTTGCAAAGTGCTGTCGACCTGGAAAAAGATAAAATCACGCGTAAAGTTAAAGAACCCTTCATTTTTCAGATACCTGGTGATTCGCTGCCTTTCCTGGTGAAGGACGTCAGAATTATACTTGTCTCCGCGTCTGATAAGAGAGTTGGTTGTGTCGGCAATCACAAACCTTTCGAGATGCTTATCTGGTATCTGATATTTGATATCCCTTATTGTATAAGGCGTATTTCCTTCTATAGTGTATGTGACTTTTGCCCTTTGCCTGCGGGTGTTCACCTCATATGCCACTTCTGCATTAAAATAACCCATGTTTTGAAGGAAAAGCTCCAGCTGACGGCTGGAATGTTCAGCGAGTGCAGGGTCATAGATTACCGGGGGTTCGCCCAGGGTGTATTTGATCCAGTTTTTGAAGCGGCTGTCATCTCCACGATCGGCAAGCTGATACATGCTCAGATGAAACCTGTAGAAGCCGAGAAGACGGCGATTGGGTGATTGTTGCAGGAAATTACGCAGTTCATGCGTGCCGGCATCCACATCTTTCGCTTCCAGACGATTACGGTTGAGCAGGTACTGGCCTTCCGGAATGTTTCTTGTCGGGCTGCACGACACCAATATCATTCCCATTAAGGAAATCAGAATCAGAATCTGTATTTTGCTATTTTGCACTGAAGCTCCTGTAAATTATTTATCATGCAAAATTAACCATTATATAAGATATGCAGTAACGAACTGATCGCCTTGTGCATAATTATTCCTGGAGTGCATTTTTAACTTTAAGACATTCATGCTCTACATCTTGTTGTCTTTTTGATTAGCTTTGCAAGAAAAAAGATGACACTAATACATAGCATATCAGGCATTCGTGGTACTATAGGCGGTAAGCCGGGTGAAGGCTTATCGCCTTTTGACGTGATGAAGTTCTCAGGTGCTTATGGCATGTGGTTAAAGAAAAAGCACGGCCAGAAGCCCATACGTGTGGTTATAGGTCGTGATGCCCGGATATCAGGGCCTCTTGTGGCCGATGTGGTCACCTCCACATTACGTGCTATGGGCATCGACATCGTAGATGCAGGGTTATCCACTACACCTACCATCGGGATGGCTGTCATGCATCTGGGAGCCCAGGGCGGGGTAATCATTACGGCCAGCCATAACCCAAAAAACTGGAATGCTTTAAAGCTGCTTAATGGATTGGGTGAGTTTATGACGAAGCAGGAGGGTGAGGAGATGCAGGAGTTCATGGACCCCATGGCTTTTCCCTTTGTTGAATCGGGTAAGCTTGGACGTCTGCAGGTAAATGAAACCCTCCTGGAGATGCACATTGAAAAAATTCTGGATTTACGCCTGGTGGACACCGATGCAATTACTGCGGCTGATTTTAGTGTGGTTGTTGATGGAATCAACTCCACTGGCGGTATAGCCGTGCCTTTGTTATTGCAGGCATTGGGTGTAAGAAAGGTGCATGAGGTCTTTTGTGAACCGACAGGCCTTTTTCAGCATAACCCGGAACCGTTGGCACAAAACCTGGTATCCTTGTCATCGGAGGTGGTAAGCAAAAACGCGCATCTCGGACTGGCCGTCGATCCTGATGTGGATCGTCTCGCCATTGTCTCTGAAGATGGAGAGATGTTTGGAGAGGAATATACGTTGGTGTCGGTGGCTGATTATGTATTGTCACATCAGCCCGGCAACACGGCAAGCAACCTCTCATCTACCCAGGCGCTGGCAGAGGTTACAGAAAAGCATGGCGGAAGACACAGCTATTCGGCTGTAGGTGAGGTCAATGTGGTACAGGCCATGAAAGAAAATGACGCAGTGATTGGTGGTGAAGGCAATGGAGGTGTGATTTATCCGGAGCTGCATTATGGACGTGACGCCCTGGTCGGCATTGCTCTCTTTTTGACCCACCTGGCTAAGAGAAAGGTATCATGCAGCATGTTGAAAAAAACATATCCCCAATATCATATTTCGAAAAACAGGATTGAACTGCCGGCTGAAACTAACCTGCAGCAGGTTATTTCTATGGTAGGGGATAAATATGCAAAACATCACCAGGAGCATACGGATGGATTAAAAATATGGTTTGACAAAGAGTGGATACACCTCAGGATGTCGAACACAGAGCCTGTGATACGTCTCTATGCCGAGAGTGATGGGTCAGTTAAGGCTGACAATATGGCCCGGGCCATTAAAAATGACATCAGTGAGATGCTGAAAGTGCTTTAATCACCTCCAGTCCTTCTTCTATGGTGAAAACATCGTTGATTGTGACAGCCAGGCGCCCATCAACTTCCCTGACCTGTGACTCCCCTGGGTGTTCCTGCACATATTGCAGGACACGGCCAAACTTATCGCTTTGATAATAATCGTTGTTTTCCCGCTCTGGCAGATGGGCGATCATCTTGCCTGATTTCAGGATCACTTTATGGATGCCAATTCGTTGAGCCAGCCAGCGAAGGTTCACCGCCGTCAATAGTCCGGAAACCGGCCCGGGCAGAGGGCCAAAGCGGTCATGCAGGCGGCCTGCAAAGTCTCCGAGGGCGTCAGAATCTGAAATGTTATCCAGCTCTTTGTATAGCTGGAGGCGCTCTTCAATATTCGACACGTAATCACTGGGGATCATGAGTTCCAGATCCGTTTCGAGGTGGCAGTCAGATACCAGATATTTCTCCCGGTCATCAGACTCTTCTGATGCAAATACATCTTTGAACTCATTCTCCTTAAGTTCGTTGATGGCTTCATCCAGGATTTTATGGTAGGTGTCGAGTCCAACTTCTGTGATAAAGCCGCTCTGCTCGGCGCCCAGCATATTTCCTGCTCCGCGGATGTCGAGGTCACGCATGGCGATGTTGAATCCGCTGCCCAGCTCCGAGAACTCCTCGATGGCCTTAAGCCTTTTTTTTGCCTCATCGGTAAGCGTGCTGAAAGGGGGAGACAGCAGATAGCAGAAGGCCTTTTTGTTGGTTCGGCCAACGCGGCCACGCATCTGGTGCAGGTCGCTAAGTCCGAAATGGTGTGCGTTGTTGATGATGATGGTGTTGGCGTTGGGGATGTCGAGGCCTGATTCAATGATGGTGGTAGAAATCAGCACATCATACTCTCCGTGAATGAAGTCTACCATGATCTTTTCCAGCTGGCTGCCTTCCAGCTGCCCGTGACCTACCGCAATTTTTATGTCCGGGCATGACCGTTGGACAATGGCAGCCACCTCCTGGATGTTTTGCACCCGGTTGTGGACGAAAAACACCTGGCCGCCGCGGGAAATTTCATATTCAATAGCCTCCTTGATGAGTTGATCGTTAAAAACATGCACTTCCGTGATGATGGGATACCTGTTTTTGGGTGGGGTGTTCAGAAACGACAGGTCACGGGCCCCCATGAGGGAGAATTGAAGCGTACGAGGTATGGGCGTGGCGGTTAGCGTCAGGGTGTCTACATTCACACGGAGTTGCTTCAGCTTCTCTTTCGAAGCCACGCCAAACTTTTGTTCCTCGTCGATCACCAGTAAGCCAAGGTCTTTAAACTTCACATCTTTGCTCAGAAGCCTGTGGGTTCCAATCAGGATGTCGAGCTGGCCATTTTTTGCCTCCTCCAGGGCTTCCTTCTTTTCTTTATTGGTACGAAATCGACTTACATAATCTATTTTGCAAGGGAAATCCCTCAGCCGTTCGCTGAATGTATAATAATGCTGCATGGCCAGGATGGTGGTTGGCACAAGTACTGCTACCTGTTTTGAGTCACTCACGGCCTTGAATGCCGCCCGAATGGCGAGCTCTGTCTTCCCAAAACCTACATCACCACATATCAGCCTGTCCATAGGGATCTTTGCCTCCATGTCTGTCTTTATATCATGGGTGACTTTCTCCTGGTCAGGGGTATCTTCAAAAATAAAAGAGGCTTCCAGCTCATGCTGCAGATAGGTGTCCGGTGAAAAAGCGTGTCCCTTTTGCGCCTTCCTTTTAGCATACAAGGCGATGAGGTCAGCGGCAATGTCCTTGACCTTTTTCTTGGTCTTGTTTTTAAGCTTAGCCCAGGCGTTGCTTCCCAGGCGATGCAGGCTGGGTGCTACACCTTCTTTGCCTGTGTAACGTGAAATGCGATGCAGGCTGTGAATGCTTACATAGAGGATGTCATTATTCTTGTACACAAGCCTGATGGCCTCCTGTAACCGGCCATTGACCTCTATTTTTTCAAGGCCGCTGAATATCCCTATGCCGTGGTCGATGTGTGTGACGTAGTCGCCGGGTTTAAGGTTGTGCAAGGCCTTGATGCTCAGCGCCTGCTTACCCGTGAACTTGTCGCGTAACCTGTATCGGTGGAAACGGTCAAAGATCTGGTGATCGGTGTAGCATGCCACCTTGTTGTCCATGTCAGCAAAACCTTCATGCAGGCTTAGCAGCATGGACTCGTGCTCGAATTCATCGAGTTCCTCCTGCGATTCAGTGAGGGTTTCGAAGATGTTTTGAATTCGCCTGATCTGTTTGCTGGTATCAAAAAGGATGATGTTTTTGATACCTTCACGCTGATTTTCGGATAGCTTTCGGATAAGCAGCTCAAAATGCTTGTTGAAGTTTGGCTGCGGACGGTGGTCAAAAACAAAACGATGCGGAGAGTCTGCTGACATGTGTCTTCTGCGGAATTCAATCAGCTTGCATCTGTTCAGCTGATCCAGGATCTCTTCACTTCGCAGATATCTTTCTTCATCATATACCTCATCGTCAAAGCCTTTGTTGATCATGTCCAGTAGCAAAGCCGTATCATCTGACCACACGATTGTGTTCGCGGGCATGGAAGCTAAGAGGGATTCCTTGCTGATGTTTTCTTCAAGCTCCAGGGCGTGAAGGTCAGGCAGGATGCTTACTGTTTCGAGCATTTTAACTGACAGCTGGTTTTCGGGGTCAAACGTACGCAGGCTTTCCACTTCATCCCCCAGGATCTCGATCCGGAAAGGATAATCGTTAGAAAAGGAAAATACGTCTACGATCCCGCCTCGTATGGAGAACTGCCCGGGCTCCACCACGAAGTCGACGCGTTCAAACCCATATTCCACCAGCACGTCCATGAGGAAGTCGACGGGGAGGATATCCTGTTTGTTGACCCGGAGAGTATTTTTTTTCAGCGCTTTTCGCGAAATGATCTTCTCTGCAAACCCTTCGGGATAGCTTACCACGATGGTTCTCGCATGCTCACCGGAAAGGCGGTTCATCACTTCGGCGCGCAGTAATACCCCAGCCTTGTCTTCTTCTTTGGTTTTGTCAGGTTTTTTGTATGACGAAGGGAAGAAAAACGTGTGGCGGTTTTCGTAGGTCGCGTCTCTTTCTTCAAGGAGGTTTTCCAGGTCATTAAAAAAATAGGCTGCCGTTTCCTTGTCGGGAAGCAGAAAAAGAAAAGGTTTGCCGAGCTTTTTAATTGCTGCCGCCGCTATCACGGCACCTGATGATCCGGCAAGGCCTTCCACGGCAGCTGCCTCACGATCTTTCTGCTTGAGGAAATCGATCAGTGCTTTAAAAGGTGAGCTGGCGGTGAAGTGCTTCAGAAGCTGGTCAGGTGATAACACGATTCCGGGTTTTAGGCGTATTTCTGGATGTAAGATTCCACTTTTTCTACCATCCTGCGGCTGCCAACAAATAGTGGCGCTCTCTGATGCAGTGTTTGTGGATTTATTTCCATGATTCGTTTGAAACCATTGCTGGCTTTGCCTCCGGCTTGTTCTGCCAGAAAAGCAATGGGATTGCATTCGTAAAGCAAACGCAGTTTGCCATCAGGCATCTTTTTAGTGCCCGGATACAAAAAGATACCTCCCTTGATCAGGTTGCGATGAAAATCAGCTACGAGGGATCCAATGTAACGTGAGGTGTATGGCCTGCCGGAGGACTCATCGTCTTGCTGGCAGTATTTGATGTACTGCTTTACGGCTTCCGGGAAGTAAATATAGTTACCCTCGTTGATGGAGTAAATATTGGATATTTCAGGGAAACGCATATCGGGGTGTGACAAGCAGAAGATGCCCACCGAAGGATCAAGGGTAAAGCCATTGACACCCTTGCCTGTAGTATATACAAGCATGGTGGATGAACCGTAGATGATATAGCCGGAAGCCACGAGGTTAACACCTGGCTGCAGCAGGTCTTCAATGGTTCCTCCACCCACCTCGGTGATGCGTCGGTAAATGGAGAAGATGGTGCCAATGGATACGTTCGACTCAATGTTGCTGCTGCCATCCAAAGGATCCATGGCTATCACGTATTTTCCCAATTCAGAAAACTCATTGCTAAAAGAGATCACCTTCTCATTTTCCTCACTGGCAATGGCGCAGCATTCGCCTCCGCCCTTCAACGCTGTGATGAACATATCGTTGGCAAAAACATCCAGTTTCTTCTGGGCTTCTCCCTGCACATTTTCTTTCCCTGAGGAACCCAGGATGTCTACCAGCCCTGCTGCATTGATCTCCCTGTTGACAATTTTAGCAGCCGTAGCGATGTCGTTCAGGAGCCTGGTGAGCGCCCCTTTGGCGTGAGGGTATTCTGACTGCCTTTGGATGATAAACTGTGTAAGTGTAACTATTTTCGTACGTGGTACCATAATTCGGGTGATTTATGTGTTTATATTTCGTTGCGCAGTCCAGGTGATATTTCGGTACACAGCCCAAGTGCTATTTCGGTACACAGCCCAAGTGCTATTTCGGTACACAGCCCAAGTGCTATTTCGGTACACAGCCCAAGTGCTGTGTTTACAGTTGTTCTTTTTTGATGATTGGTTGCTGGCCGCATCCGGCCAGCTGCTCCCTGAGCATGGCAAGGGCTGCATTCCCTGCTCTGATGATATTACGTTCTCTGTTATCGCCAAATTGAAACTTTCTGCTTACAACTTTTCCTCCTTGCATGGCCACGGCGATCCAGGTGGTACCTACGGGCTTTTCTTTGGTTTCCCCGCCGGGACCTGCTATGCCAGTCACACCGATGCCATACATCGTCTTTAGCAATTCAGACACCCCCAATGCCATGGCTTCAGCTACCTCCCTGCTGACTGCGCCCCGGTCTTTCAGCAACTTCCGGGGTACACGGAGCCATTCTTCTTTGACCCTGTTGTCATAGGCTATTATGCTGCCTGTGAAATAGGCCGAGCTGCCCGGGACACCAGTAATCCTGTGGGCAATGTATCCGCCTGTACAGCTCTCAGCAGTGGAAATGGTACTCCCCTGTTGTACCAGCATCCGGCCAACGATCTTCTCCAGTGTGTCATCGTCGTATCCCCATATGTATTGGGGAATGAGTCCTTGCAATGCCATGAGCTGACTGTTTAGATGTGCTTCGAGCTTCTGCAGGTCACCACCCTGGGTAGTAAGCCGCATCTTCACAATGCCTGTAGAAGGGAGATAAGCCAGCTGAACATCATCAGGGAGGTTTTTTTCCCAGTTTTCAATGCGTTTTGCCAGGTCTGATTCGCCAATCCCCTGCGTCAGTACCGTCTTATGCAAAATATGCCGGCTGCGGACTTTACGCACAAGTGAAGGGATCACATGCTTGCTCATCATCTCCTTCATCTCATAGGGTACACCGGGCATGGCCACACAGTGCTTTTCTCCCTCCCTGAACCATAATCCAGGGGCTGTTCCAAGCGGGTTTCTGATAACTTCAGCATTCACGGGCACCATGGCCTGGTCACGGTTCAGGTCTGAAACCCTGCGCCCCCTGTCTTTAAGATACTTTGAGATGTCGTTAAGAACCTGCTGGTTTAGCTCCAGGCTGCTCTTAAAAAACTTACATAACACATCACGGGTCACATCGTCACGGGTAGGGCCCAGCCCGCCGGTTATCAGAATAAGGTCACAGCGCTTAATGCTATCAAGTAATGTGTTGTAAATGGCTTCCCTGTCATCCGTTATTACCCGGATCTCTTCGACCTCTATGCCCGCTTCATTCAGCCTGGATGCCATCCAGGCTGCATTGGTGTTTACCGTCTGTCCAATGAGCATCTCCTCACCTATGGATATAATAAAAGCCTTCATTTTATAATACTGGCGAAATGTGCGAAATGTCAAAAATATTTTTCTCAAAAATAAGCAATAATGGGCAAGAAGCATGAATATTACAGGTTTTGTTTCATGATTTGCTTAACTTTGTTTATTAAGGACAAAAAATGAGAGATATGAGAAGATTTAAAGAGTCTGAGTTGATTGTAAACCCTGATGGGAGTGTGTATCATTTAAAACTGAAGCCTGAGCATATAGCCCCTCATGTTATCGTTGTAGGAGATCAGGGCAGGGTGGAACAGGTCTCACGGCATTTTGACAAAATAGAACACAAGATACAAAACCGGGAGTTTCGCACCCATACGGGATATTATAAAAATAAGCGGATCACTGTGCTCTCTACCGGTATTGGCACGGATAACATTGACATTGTGATCAACGAGCTGGATGCTGTAGTGAACATCGACCTGCAGGAACGTGTGCAGAAAGATAAACACACCTCCCTGAATATTGTGAGGCTGGGAACCTCGGGTGCATTGCAGGCCGACATTCCCGTGGACACTTTTGTGGCTTCGGCTTATGGACTTGGTTTCGACGGCCTTTTGCATTTTTATGCCCATGATAAGGATCTTACAGAAGGAGACATGGAAGATGCTTTTATCAAACATACCGGTTGGCATAAGCGATTGGCGCGCCCTTACATTGTTTCAGCATCAGGTGATCTGTTGCAAAAGGTGGGGGCAGAGCTCAAACAGGGCATCACAGCCACAGCCAACGGCTTTTTCGGACCACAAGGCCGTGAATTGCGCATTCC
>SLEW01000307.1 GCA_007124575.1 Bacteroidales bacterium
AGGTAGCGAAGGCGCATGTAAGCCTGGTTAAAGTCGCTGGAAGAAAAGATGAACATCAGACGCTGCATGGTGTCCTGGTTCCGTGCGGCATGACGGATCATCCGGGCATAAGACTCCTTGAGCTCTTCCAGGTCATTTTCCAGCTCCTCCACAGAACTTGTGAGGGTGGCAATGCGGCGGTTGATGAGCCGGATCTCATTCTGAATGGTGCCCACAAGGTTCTCCCGCCTGCTGATCTGGTTGTTGAGGATCGTGAGCTGCCCTACGCTGGCTTCCGCAGTTTCACGCGTCTCCGTGAGCAGCTGGCTGGTGATACGTATTTCACGCTCGAGGCTTTCTTTTTGCCGCTCGAGCTCGTCACGCGTTTGCGCAAGGGTTCCATGCGACAAAAAAGCCGTGAACAAAACCAATAAAACGACGAGGGGTGCACGCTTCATACTCATCATAAAATTCATCTAATGGATGCCTGCACTGAAATGCTCAAATCTCATTTCACAAAAATAACTCTTCTCAGAACCATAACAGCAGGACAAGACATTTTTTATGCCAGCAAAGTTATTCTATTTGGCGATACCTGTCGGGGATGCTGATGTTCATGGGTTGCGGTTCATCTATCGAGGTTCTGGTGTAGCGCATGGACAGTTCCACGCGGTTTCCGGGGTCTGTGATAACCAGCGACACCGCAGCCGGCACCTGTTGCTCCTTGATCGTATTGTGCTGCTCGTACCGGGCCCGGATGCTTTGGCGGGAGCGGGGCTCATAGAGCAGGCTCTCCCTGATGACAAAGGATTCCTGGTCGAGCCAGATGTTTTGCTGATAGGGGATGCCCAGGGCCGCATGGGTGATGGGGTACCTTTCGGTGCTTTTCAGCAGCAGTCTGTCATCATCGCGGGAAACCCTGAAGTTGTCAGATGTGAAATGGGCAAAGTCGTTTCCCACCAGGATCGCTTGCAGCATCTGGAAGTCCAGGTTCGTGCTGAACATGCGGTTGAGTCTGTCCATATCTCCCTGGTAGTACGTCCCTTCGAGCCTGTTGAGGAACAGCACCTCATCGGGGGTGATAAGTACGCGGGCCATCTCGATGCCCAGGAAGGGAGACAGCGACAGGTAGATGGCGGAGTCTTTTCTTATGCGGATGGTGCCGCTGATGTCGTAGTGGCTGTTGTTGATGGTGGCGGTGCCGGAAAAGCGGGAGGCAAAGAAGCCGAAGGATGTCTGGCTGGCATGCATGGCTGAGAGGGTTTCCGACACGGCGATAGGTTCTTCGTCCACGTCGGGGGTGACTACCTCGTGCAGGGCGCTGCAGGATGCCAGCGTTATTATGAGGACCAGAAGGGTGATTTTATTGGGAATGCGGCTCATTTGTTTGTTTTTGCGTTTCTGCCTGCTTCTTCTGCCTGCTGCCAGTATTCGCGGGCCCTTTCTTTGTCGCCCAGCTTGTATAGCACGTCACCGTAGTGTTCCAGGATGGTGGCACCGGGGTCGTCAGATGCTTCAATGGCCTTGCTGATCCATTTCTCTGCCTCTTCATAGCTCCCTTTCTGATAATGGATCCAGCCAAAGGTGTCGAGGAAGGCGGGGTTGTCGGGTTGCAGCTCCAGCGAGCGCTGCGACATCTCCAGGGCTTCATCCAGGCGCTCTTTGCGTTCCGCCAGGTGGTAGCTGTAGTTGTTCAGGGCCGTGGCATTATCGGGGTTTTTTCCCAGGGCTTTTTCGTAGTACCGGTCAGATTCCTCATGTGCATCGAGGTAATAATAGGTGTCTGCCAGCATGGTGATGAAGTCTTCGCGCAGCTCTTCGTCATCCACGGTCATGGCAAGCCCGTACTCCAGAGAGGAGGCCGCTGCCTCGTAATCTTCCAGCTGCATGCTGGCAAGGCCGTTGAAGAGAAAGAGGATGGGCTGTTCAAAGAAGTATTCGAGGGCCGTGTCGGAGTGGTCGAGCATGCCCTCATAATCGCCCAGCTGCAGGTCGAGGCTTAGGATCTGCTGCCAGACAGACATGCTGGAAGGGTCTATCTTTACTCCCTGAAGGTATTTTTCGCGTGCTTCTTCTTTCTTGTCTGCCTGGTTGAGCAGGTCGCCATAGACAAGCCATGCCTCGGAGTCGTCGGGGTGCATGGACAACATGATGTCTGCCAGCTCCATGGCATGATCCATGTATACAGGCTCTTCCTGACCCCACTGCATGTAGGAAAAGATGATGCGGGCCTTGCCTTCGAACTCCAGCTGCGGCGAGCGGAAAGCCTTGTCCAGCTGGGCAAATGCCTCCTCCGGGGCGTCCTTGTCGTGGTAGTAGTCGGCGAGCAGAAGCCTGGCCATGTAACTGTCCGGATCTTGTTCGAGCATTTCCAGGTAAGTGTCCCTTGCCTTCTCCTGTTGTCCGGTTTCCATGTAGAGGTCGCCAAGGACCTCGATGAAGGCAGGCTCTTCGGGGAAGAGCTTTGCCAGCGTGATGGCTTCGTCGATGGCTGTCTCATAATCTCCTTTGCGGATGAGGATTTCCATCTTTTGCATCCCCGTCTCCCGCGTCATGCCCTGCAGGGACTCTATGTGGCGGAGCACCTCCAGTGCCTTTGCAGGCTGGTCGTTATGGATGTAAGCACTCATCAGCTTGCGCTGCATCCGTGTGTTTTCAGGATGCCTGCCTGCCAGGTGCTGATAAACCTCCACGGCCTTCGGCCTCTCGTCGCGAAGGATATGGATATCGGCCATCAGCAGCCGGTAATCATTGTTGCCGGGGTCAAGTGCGATGGCTGTCTCCGTGTGTTTTTGGGCCTCTTCCAGCTCGTTGTTCATGGCATGCAGCCTGGCGAGCTCATAGTAGGCGGCATCATTGCGGGGATCCTTTTCTTTGGCATTGATAAAGTGGGCTACCGCACGCTGAGGGTTGCCAAGGGTTTTTTGCTGGATGCCTTCTATCAGCATGGCGGTGCTTTTCAGCTGGTCTTCCTCTGAGACCACCGGAAGCTCTTCTTTCTCTTTCGCAGCAGGGTCTTGAGGCACCTCTCCGGTGACGCTGCAGGCACTGATGAAAAGGGCCATGATCAGCCCTGTGCTTAGCTTGATGGTTTTTGTCATTATTTTGTTTTCTGTTCGTTGTTCTGTTACAAACCGGATGCCATGATTGCCTTTTGGCAGGTGTTTTAACCAATCAGGCTTAGGGCTTCCTAATAAACGTAACATCACTCCTGCATGTTTTATGATGAGCTCTGTTTCTGTGCCCGGATCAGCTGTTTCCTGTGTGGCCGAAGCCTCCCTCGCCCCGTTCCGTGTTGTTGAGCGACTGGCTGCGCTTCCAATCCACCCGTTCATGCCGGGAGATGATCATTTGCGCGATGCGGTCGCCGTCTTTGATGGTATAGCTTTCCTTTGACAGGTTTACCAGGATGACTTTGATTTCTCCGCGGTAGTCGGCGTCGATGGTCCCGGGGGTGTTGAGCACGGTGATACCCTTCTTTGCCGCCAGACCGCTGCGGGGCCTTACCTGTGCCTCATATCCTTCAGGCAGCTCGATGTGCAGGCCCGTGCCCACGAGCATCCGCTCCAGGGGATGAAGCACCACCTCTTCCTTTAGCATCGCCCGCAGGTCCATCCCGGCCGAAAATGCCGTCTCATAAGCGGGCAAAGGGTTGTTTGAATGGTTTACGATTTTTATTTGCATAAGAAAAGTCTAAAATGTTGAAATGTCGGGGCCAGCAGTTGACTTAAACTCATTCTTAACCTTAATCTCAATTTCAAGCGCCAAACATCAAAACCATTATCCACCTAAAATCCGGTACTCTCTTGGGTCTTCTTCCAGTGGTTCCTCATCTTCGGCTTTGATTTCTTCCAGGAAGAGGATGTTCTGGAGGCTTTGCACCAGGTGTGTAATATTTCTGTTGGTGTTGTTGAGCAGGATAAGGGTGGCGTCGTGGTCTACGAATCTTTTCATTGACGTGCGGAAGCCGTTCCAGCGTCCGGGATGGTGCACCACGTGGCTGTCCATGAAGTTTTGGAGGCGCCATCCCATGCCATAGCGCACCTGGCGACCGTTTCGCAGGGTGGTATGATTGAAGGCTTTGTTCCATAGCTCTTCAGGGAGAATCTTGCCGTTTGTGATGGCGCGGTCCCATTTATAGAGGTCATGGATGCTGGCATGGATGCCTTTGTCGCCCATTACGCCGTCATGGCGTACGTCGGGGATGACCAGGTGGGTATGTCGCCACGGCCTGAAGCCGAAGGCACGGTCGTCTGTCATCGCGGCAGGCTTGTTGGGGTTGTACACAAAGCTCTGTTCCATCTCCAGGGGTTCGAAGATGCGCTCATGGATGAAGTCAGCGTAAGCTTGTCCGCTAACCCTTTCGATCAGCAGTCCCAGAAAGCCGTATCCTGTGTTGGAGTATGCGAAGCGTGTGCCGGGCCAGAAGTCCAGGTGCCGGGGGTGGTCGATGAAGAGCTGCAGCATGTCTTCGTTGTCGGGCTTCTTTGCTTCCTGCCAGTAGCGTTCCACGAGCCACATGTAGTTCTGCAGGCCGGAGGTGTGGCTCAGCAGGTGCCTGATGGTGATGTTGTCCCAGGGAAATTCGGGGATATGTTTGTCGACAGTGTCGTCGATGTCGAGCAGGTTTTCATGGTGCAGGATGAGGACGGCGGCTGCGGTAAAGGGTTTACTCACGCTGGCCAGCTGGAAGGGTGTTTCTGGCTTCAGGGGTGTGTTGTTTCTGAAGTCGGCAAACCCGAAGCTCCGGCTGAACAGTATCTCCCCATCGCGCGCAAGGAGCACGTTGCCGTTGAACCGGTGGCGGAGCAGCAGTTGGGTGATGGTATCCTGGTAGAAGTGCAGGTCGTCGTCGGAGTAACGCGCCACATGAGAGGGCTCTTCGTGGCTTATGGGTTCATGGTGTCTGTAGTCTTCCATGTAGCCCGAGTGTACGGCCAGGCTGAGCAGCCCAATGGCCGCCACCAGGAATGACATGTTTCCCAGGTAGCCCGGTCGGACTTGCCATGTAGTCATTTTCCGGAAGAGGGTTTTGATCATTTTTATCATCACAGGCACCAAAGGCTTTGCATTAACGGTGCAAAATTAGGAAAAATAATGCATGTCAACCCTTGTTTCAGGCTAACTTTCAGGGCCGACGCATGAAGCGGGGTTTAAAAACACGTGGGTTCTTAAAAAATTATTGAAAAGCCTCTTGTTTTTGTTGATGTAATATGTTGTTTATCAGGCGATTATTTGGATTTATTGTATCATATTAGCTAAAAACTAAATTTTAGCTGTATGAAGACAAATTTACATGAGTTTTTTGGCCGTATTCCCGATCCACGCATAAACAGAAAGCGTAAACATTTGCTCATTGACATCATCATTCTAACTGTTTTAGCGGTAATAAGCGGAGCTGATTCAT
>SLEW01000076.1 GCA_007124575.1 Bacteroidales bacterium
AGCAACAGCCAGAGAAAGGCCAGCATCACGATCACATAAGGCAGGGCAAACATCATCCATTGCCCATATCCTATGGCATCATCCCCTTCAAGAAACGCGATGCCGATGGCATTGGGAGGCGTGCCGATGATTGTCCCGATACCTCCGATATTGGCAGAAAAAGCCAGGGCAAGGCCAAAGGCAATGACATTGTCTTTTTTCCGGCGAAAGGTAGACACCACCGGGATCAGGATGGTAATCATCATGGCGGCCGTGGCTGTGTTGCTCATAAACATCGAAAACACGGCCGTCACGATCATGATGCCAAGCATCACAAAGGCAGGCCTGGTACCGAATGGCTTCAACACGAAGTTGGCCAGGTTCACATCCAGATCATATTTGCTCACCGCCCTTGCCAGGAAGAAGCCGCCCAGGAAAAGCATGATGATGGGTGAGCCGAATACACCCATGATCTCATCATAGGCCATAAGCCGCTCCTTTTCAGCTTCAGCAGCATAGGAAATGATCCCGTGATCAGAAACAAGAAGCAGCAATAAAACAATGACAAGAATAGAGGTGGCATAGATGGGCACTGGCTCCATCACCCAGAACAGGACCGCAAGGAGGAAGATGCTCATCAGCAGGTGTTCCACCTGGCTGAGATCATCCACAGGGATCCATGCTGCCGGAATCATGGCAAAAACAATCGGAAGCAGAATAGCAACTAATAGTTTGATCTGTTGTGAACGGTTCATGTGCCGGGTTACTCAAAGGTCAAACAACGAGGCATATGGGTTTTGCGATTACCTGCATCATGC
The DNA here is from genome assembly GCA_007124575.1 of Bacteroidales bacterium. GTDB lineage: Bacteria > Bacteroidota > Bacteroidia > Bacteroidales > UBA7960 > PUPG01. The sequence goes on from SLEW01000076.1 coordinate 798, forward strand.
CATGTACATCAGCAGGGCAATCAACGGCCTGCACCAGGGTTTTTTGCTTAGTGAAGATTGGAACCCAGGAGATGAATAAATTCAGCGCGGGTTTTTTCGGTAAGGAACGCACCGGTAAAGTCACTGGTGGTCGTCACAGAATTTTGTTTCTGGATGCCCCGCATCATCATGCAGTAGTGATGTGCTTCGATGACTACGGCGACCCCCAGAGGATTCAGCGTTTTCTGCATACACTCTTTGATTTGTGTGGTAAGCCGCTCCTGCACCTGCAGGCGGCGGGCGTAAGCATCCACCACACGAGGCACCTTGCTGAGGCCCACAATGTAATCCCGGGGAATATAAGCCACGTGGGCCTTACCCACAAAGGGCAGCATATGGTGCTCGCACATCGAATAGATCTCAATGTCCTTGACGATCACCATCTGCTTGTAATCCTCCTTGAACCGTGCCGACTCCAGTATGGCCGCGGGATCCAGATCGTAACCGTGGGTAAGGAACTGCATGGCCTTGGCCACACGCTCAGGAGTTTTTTCCAGGCCCTCGCGGGTAGGATCCTCCCCTACCAGGTTCAGAATCTCTTTGTAATGACCGGCGAGTTGCTCGATCTTCTTTAAATTGTACTGGTCAATCTTCTCATAGTCGTCCATCTTGTTTTCAACGACCATGCCCTGATGTATTTCTGATGCCATAATTCGTGGTGTTTTATCAATTAAATTGCGAAAAAAATGTCGAAAAGTCGAAAAGACTAAAAGTCTAAAAATTAATTATTTACAGTGATGATTCATTGTTCAGCATATGAATGCATTCTCATTATTTGGTGTGTTGTTTAACAACAGATACATAAAGATAAACAATAAATATGAGAGGGTGTTCACCCTGCTTTTGATATGCTCGTATATATGGCTGTGGTTATATACCCTCATCAACATATAAAACCGCTTACCTGCCCGGGCCGAAATACTCCACGTAATTCTTTTCGGTTTCCACCACCTTGACGCAGTGCAGCCGGGCGCCCTCCTCGGCTACCGGTTTTTCCAGCTGCTCCCAGATGCCGATGGCCAGGTTCTCGGTGGAGGCCAGCCGCCCCGCCATGAAGTCAACCTCCAGGTTCATGTTTTTATGGTCCAGCTTATCGGTTACGAAGGTCTTGATGATCTGGCTCAAGGATTTCAGGTTGATCACAAAACCTGTTTCCGGACTCACTTTTCCCTCCACGGTCACATAAAGCACATAATTGTGCCCGTGCCAGTTGGGGTTGCTGCATTTGCCAAACACCTCCAGGTTTTTACCATCATCCCATTCGGGCCTGAAGAGCCTGTGCGCTGCATTAAATGTTTCCCTTCGCGTAATTCGCATAATAACACCCTGTTTTTCAGCCCTCAAATATAGCAGAAATATATGAGTTCTTTTTCTTTGTTAACAAAGTTGCAGAATAAATTGTTTGCTGTATTGCTGATTGTCAGCTGCCTGACATTTCTCCTTTTCGGCTTTGGACTCACATTTTAACCTTTCGGCCTTTTGACCTTTCTAAAATTTGCGTAAACTTGCAGGCAAATTTGAATTACATGAACAAGGGAGCGTCGATGAAAATGCTTTTGCGTCACACCTGGCTGGGGTTCAGGCGGTCGCACTATTTTGAGCGCAGCATGGGGCTGAAGCTGCTGATGCTCATCGTGGGATTTTTCATAGCAGGCTATTTGCTCCTTTTCGGGCTGTTTTTGCCATTGATCCTGGCGAATGTCTTCCCGGACAGGCCGCCCCACGAGAGCTTCTTTTCCTTGCTGTGGCTCATCTATGCCGGTGACCTGATGCTAAGGCTGTTTATGCAGAAGCCGCCCAAACAGCTCGTTCAGGCCTACATGGGCCTGCCGGTGAAGAGAAGGATGCTGGCCCGGTTCATCCTGGTGCGCTCGTGGTTCAGCCTGTATAACTATTACCTCTTCCTGATCCTGGTGCCTTTCTATCTGCGCACTCTCTTGCCGATATCCGGAGCTGCATTCTGGTATGCCCTGCTGGGCTCATTTTTGCTTGCAGGAATCAACCATTCCATTGTGATGTGGATAAAAACGCGGCCGGGCGGGCAGGCGAAGAACCTGCTTTTTCTCTTGCCGCTGGCAGCCATTATGGTTCTATTGGGTGCGCTGTACCCGGAAAAACTCATGGACGCATCCAGGCAGCTTGGCCTGGCCTTCACCTCAGGGGATACGCTGGCTTTCATCATTCCCGCCGCCATCGTTATCTCGCTCCAGGCTCTAACCTCCCGGGGACTGCAACGTGCCTTTTATGAATGGCAAGGCGAAGAATCATTATATATACACACGGGTACTGGCAGGCTTGACCGGTTTTTTGGCCGCTTCCCGGAATATGGCCTTTACTGGGAGCTGGAATGGCAGTTGCTGACGCGCAACAGGAGGGCATCGGGTGTGCTGAAACAGATTCCCTTCACCATCATCGGTATCCCTTTGCTGTTTTACTTCATGGGTGATGAAGACATCACTACCTACACTTACCTGTTTGTCCTGATCGCCGGGGGACACGGCTTCAACTACCTGCAGTACGCCTATTCGTGGGAAAGCCGTTATTTCGACTGGATCGCCACGCGCCAGATCGATATGCACAAGTTCATCCGGGCCAAATACTATTTTCATACAGGCCTGGGGTTTTTACAACTGTTACCCCTCCTGCTGATACTTGCATTTGTGAATCCTACCGTCATCTGGCTGATGGCGGGCATGTTCTTTTATGTGACCGGGCCCATTTTTGCCTTTTTACTGAATGCCGGAGTCAAAAACAGCACCCGGATAGATCCCAACAAGCGGGCCAGCTTTAATATGGAAGGCACCAGCGGTACATTGTTCCTGACCATCCTGGTGTCGATGCTTTCCGTCATTGCGGTAATGATTGTCGCGTTTTTTCTGCCTTTCTCCTCACCTGTCAACGTTTTTATAGTCACCACGATAACCGGGATATTGTTTATGATCTTCCACCGGAGCTGGATCCGGACCATCGCCCTCCGGTTCACAAAACAGAAATACAATTTGTTAAGCAAATACAGGGAAAAATAATGGAAGCCATCCGCATAGAAAACCTGAAAAAGCAATACGGGGATCAGTTTACCCTTGACATCCCCTCACTGGAGATCACCCCCGGGAGCCTGACCGGCATTGTAGGCAACAACGGGGCAGGCAAGACCACCTGGCTGCGCCTGATGCTCGACCTGATCGAAGCCACCGGCGGAGATATACGCATCCAGGGCAAGCCTGTGGCCGGCAGTGAGCACTGGAAAAAGATCACAGGCAGCTTCCTGGACGAGGGGTTCCTGATCGACTTCCTGACCCCGGAAGAATTTTTCTATTTTACCGGCAAGGTTTATGGGATGGACAAAAAGGCTGTGGATGAGCAGTTAGCCATATTTGCGCGTTTTCTTGGAGACGAGATCAACGGAACGAATAAATACATCCGCGACCTGTCAACCGGCAACAAACAGAAGGCAGGCATCGTGGCGGCCATGGTTGTCAGGCCGGAGCTGCTCATCCTGGATGAGCCCTTCAACTACCTTGACCCCAGCTCCCAGATCATCATCCGCAAGCTGCTCAAAGCAGATAACGAGGCCCGCGGAACCACCATGCTGATCTCCAGCCACAACCTGAACCACCTGACAGAGATCTGCAGCCGTGTGATCTTACTGGAAAAAGGCAAGGTCGTGAAAGACCTGCACCCGCCGCAGGACGACCTGGCGGAAGTGGACAGGTATTTTTCTCTCCAGGCAGAGTAAAAAGGAAGCAGGGCGGTTATGGGTTTGAAGTTTGGAGCAAAAACAGTCACATAAGGTATTACATCAACCAACCAGGTCTGATTGAAAAGACTTCACTGATAAGAAAAAGGCTGTATTCCAGGGTATCCCCTCACTATCTTTTTTTTATACTTCTCCGTGGAGGGCTTTCAGGAGCACCTCATCCACATTTTCACCGGCAGGCACCGGCGGGCGGTGGTCGAAGATGTTGCCATCGCGGCCGATGATATAGAAGGTGGGTATCCAGCGCACGTTATACAACGCCGGCACACCCCGCTCCCGACCCGGTGTGCGCATATGTACCCCTGTGATCTCATTCCTCTCCACCGACCGGCGCCAGGCCTCGGGGTCGGTATCGATAGACACATACATAAAGACCAGGTCATCTTCACCGGCCATCCGCTCTTTGAGCTCGGCGGCAGGTGGCACTTGCCGCATGCACGGCGGGCACCACGAAGCCCAGAACTTCAGATAGACAACCTTCCCTTCATAGTCCGACAACGACACTTCATTGTCGTGGATATCTGTCATAGTGAAATCCGGGGCAGGCTCACCGGCCCATAAGGCACGGACCCTTTCCCAGCTCACTTCAAGGCTTTCCCGGTAAGCACCCACAGGAGATGCTGTCATATACTCATCATACATGTCCATCGCCAGGTCTATATCGCCGGAGTTCATCTCACGACTCACCGACACGGCCTGGATGAAATATTTTGGCCTGCCGGCAAGGTACTCTTCCGCAAGCAG
>SLEW01000009.1 GCA_007124575.1 Bacteroidales bacterium
CAGTAACCGCAAAGCGCCATGCCTGCCAGTACTTTTTCAGGGACCTCCGTGAGGATCTCCCGGTCTTTGAACGTACCTGGTTCTCCCTCATCTGCATTACATATCACATACTTTTGATCCGCTTCCTCGTTTTTAGCAAATTTCCATTTTAAGCCCGTAGGGAAGCCGGCACCACCTCTTCCGCGCAAACCAGAATCAATTACGTCAAGGATTATCTCATCCCGCGTGCGCTGAAGTACCTTTTCCAAAATATCCATGTAGTCAACCTTACCAAAAATAAGGTCTACCTTTTTTATCATTTTCTCCATAACTATGTTTCTCTTTTTGTGTTAGACAACTACGTTTGCTTCCCTGATCAGCCTTTCTTAAGATATTCATTAATGATATCCGATGCTTTCTCAGGAGTGATCTCCGGATACACCTCATCGTTGATCAGCATTACCGGGCCTTTATGGCACCAGCCGATACAGTTTGCCTGCAAAAGGCTAAACTTCTTATCGGTGGTTGTTTCACCCAGCTTGATCTTCAACATGTCCGAAATGGTATCGATGATCTCATCCTTACCCTTCATGTGGCAGGTAATGGTTTTACACACACGGATGACATATTCCCCACGCGGGACGGTATCCAAAAACGTATAAAAAGATGCAGTGCCAAACACATCTGCAGTACTGAGGTCAAGCTCTTCCGCAATAGCCTCCATGGCCTCCTCCGAAAGATAATGCTCAGACTTCACTACTGCTTGTAAGATAGGCATCAGACTCGTGCGCTCGCGGCCGTGCTTTTCGGCCTGCTCCTTTACAAGCTCTTTAACTTTAGTCATGTTTATCCCTTTCTGATTAAGTGGTTATTGTGATTAATTCAACATTATTATTTGACGCCTCAAAAATAACAAGTCCCGCGTAATTAAATAATTTTTTCTTTATTTATTTTGCACATAATCAATAATTTATAAGCAATCTAAATTGCATTCCAAAAGAAAAAACATTAAAAAAGGCCACCTCTTGCGAGGCAGCCTTCAGCATAAATCAGATAAATAATTTTTCAGGCAAATGCTCTGCGTTATTCGCGCATGTGAGCCGTTTCATCACGCAGCTGCCTGAACTCGTTACCTTCGTACCAGTTAGGCCAGTCGCGGGTGTTTGCCAGGTGTTTTCCCATAAAATAGAACAACCACATATCCTGGTGCATGCCATCCCACACCCACAAATCATGGATCACGTCAGTGGGAGCATGATAGCGTGCAGCCATATCTTCAGCTACCATCTCTGCATACTCTTCATCCCTGTTGATATAATCGCTGCCGCCCTGGGCATAGATCATAGGTATGCCTTGTCTTGCCAGGCTGATATGGTCGGAACGGTAAAAATAACCGGCCTCAGGAGTGGGCTCAGGCACCACGTAACGGTCTTGCTCTTCAGCATACATCCTGAGGTATTCTTCCATTTCGGAGTTGCCGTATCCCACCACTTCAACATCCCATGTCGGGCCATACACATTAAGTGCATCGACATTGATTCCGCCAACCGTTTTTTCCACAGGGAAAAGAGGGTTCTCAGCATAATAGGTTGAGCCAAGCAGACCTGACTCTTCAGCGGTAACCGCTGCAAACACGACAGACCTTTCAGGGCTTTCTTCTCCGGCCATCATCCGTTCGGCGATGGAGATGATGGCGCCGACGCCAGTAGCATTATCCACTGCCCCGTTATATATATCTACACCATCATCTGTTTCTACCATACCCAGATGATCCCAATGCGCCATGTAAAAGATCGTCTCATCGGGGTAGGTGCTGCCTTCAATGTATCCTATCACGTTGTGGCATTCGGAGTGCTCGAATTCATTGTAAAAATCTGCGCTGGCATACATATCCATGGAATATGCCTGAAAATCAGGCAAGGCAGCGCTCGCGAGTTCTTCATCGAGATCTTTGCCGATACGGGCAAATAATTCCCGGGCAACTTCTTTCTGGATCCATCCTTCAGCTTCCAGTTTGGGTTCGCCTGAATCCTCACCAATACCATACTGGGTGCCCGACCATGAATTACGAACGACATCCCAACCATAGCTGGCTGGCTCTGTTTGGTGGATGATAAGGGCACCTGATGCTCCCTGGCGGGCCGCTTCCTCGAACTTGTAAGTCCAGCGCCCGTAATAAGTCATTGCCCGTCCATTGAATATTTCTTCATCACGCAGAGCAAAGCCCGGGTCGTTGATCATCACTACCACGGTCTTTCCTTCCACATCCACGCCTTCATAGTCGTTCCAGTCATATTCAGGAGCGTTAACGCCATAACCAACAAATACAAGCTCGCTCGCATCCAACTGTGAGTAGTCTTGCAATTTGGTAGTGCCAATCACCATGTCGTTGATGTAGTCATAGGCGAGTTCTTCCCCATTATGGGAAATAACCAGGTCAGAGAAATCATAGCCGGTGATCTCCACAAGTGGCACCGGTTGCAGGTAGCTTCCGTCAACAGCTGGTGTTAAACCAATACGTTCATATTCTCCAATGATATATTCTTTTGTTTTTTCACCACCTGGCGTAGCAGGTGCGCGTCCTTCAAACTCGTCGGAAGCGAGCGTCTCCACGTGATCCCGGTAGTTTTCGGAAAATGTGGGAATCTCAACTCTTTCCGGCGCCTCGCATCCACTGAACAGGCAAGCCGAAGCCATTACGACAGCCACCATGATCAGGCGGCCTGCAACTCTGAAATGTTTACTCATTTTATAATCCTCCTTGGTTTTGGTTTATAAAGCAGATAATACTCCTTAGAAAATGATTTGCAATATACGGTTTTTCGGCATATCAGGACAGGACACATCTGATATCTGCAACACTATTTTCAATGGGAAGACCAGCTGCGACACATGTCAAACGGATACAAAAAACAAATGCGACCCTTAGAGAAGCCGCATTTGTGTAGTTTGCAAAATTATTTCTTAAGCTTTCTGTTCTTCTCTTTCATCATCAGCAAATCATAAGCAATAGGTGCACTGTTAAACAGGGAAGAATAGGTACCTACAGCCACACCTATCATCAGGGCAAAGGCAAATCCCCGGATCACTTCTCCTCCAAAGAGGAAGATAATCAGCAACACGGCAATGGTAGTTCCTGATGTATTGAAAGTTCTCGACAGGGTAGCGTTTAGTGAATTGTTTATATTGGTTTTCAGCGGACGTTTCGGGAACAGTTTAACGTTTTCCCTTATCCTGTCGAAGATGACCACGGTATCGTTAACGGAATAACCGATGATGGTAAGTATAGCCGCAATGAAGGCCTGATCAATCTCCATAGTCCATGGCACCACATTATATAGCAGCGAGTAAAGCGAAACCACAATTATGGAGTCGTGGAACAGGGTGGCAAGACTTCCCAGGCCAAACTGCCAGCGTTTAAACCGTGAAGCGATATAGCTGAAGATGATTACCAGGGCGATGGCCACACTGATCACGGCTCCCCTCTGAATGTCGCGGGCTACGGCAGGACCAACCTTTTGAGAGCTTAACCTGCCGATCACTTTATCATCATCGTCGCCCACATATTCTTCATAGCTGACCGGCTCAGCAAAGAAGCCTTTTACGCCCTCATATACAGTTCTTTCTGCTATGGAATCGGCTTCCGTAGTTTCCACGCCTACTTTAAAGTTGGTGGTAATTCTTACCTGGTTGCTTGGTCCGAAGGTGATCACTTGTGCTGAAATGGCTTCTCCTGTGATATCCAGTTCCTGTGCCGCTTCATCCAGGGTTTGCATGAGAGATGCACGCATATCAACTGTATTCACATCATTGTCGAAGCGCACCACATAAGAGCGTCCTCCTGAGAAATCAATTCCCATACTTAGGCCGCGCAGGGCAAATGAGCCTAATCCGACGATGATAACGATAGATGAGATGATATAGAAACGTTTTCTGACTCCAATAAAGTCAAAGTTGACTTTGGTAAGAACATCCTTACTGAATTTAGAGCTAAAGCGAATGTTGACATTTTTGTCGAGCCAGTATGTAAATACAAGTCTTGAAAGGAATATGGCCGTAAACAACGAGCAGATAATGCCGATGATAAGGGTAGTGGCAAAGCCCTGTACAGGTCCTGTTCCAAAAACATAAAGGACGACACCTGTAAGCAATGTGGTGATGTTACCATCCACAATGGCTGAATAGGCATTTTTATAACCGTCGGCAATAGCCAGGCGCTGTCCTTTACCGGCACGAATCTCTTCCAGAATACGTTCGTAAATGATCACGTTGGCATCCACCGCCATACCCAGAGTAAGCACAATACCGGCAATACCGGGTAATGTAAGCACTGCACCCAGTGATGCCAGCACGCCGAGAATGAAAAATACGTTGGCTACCAGGGCCAGGTCAGCTACAAACCCTGCTCTGTTGTAATAGAAAGCCATATATATCAGAACAACAATAAAGGCAATGGCAAATGAGGCAAAGCCGGCATTAATTGCTTCCCGTCCCAATGAAGGGCCTACCACGGCTTCTTCCACAATTCTTGCGGGTGCTGGCAGTGAGCCGGCCCTGAGAATATTTGCAAGGTCTTGTGCTTCAGTTACAGAAAACTGGCCGGAAATCTGGGAACGACCGCCGGAAATCCTGTCCTGAACTGTAGGAAATGAATACACATAGCCATCCAGAACGATGGCAATAGATTTCCCTATGTTGTCTTCTGTTAATCGTTCCCATGTTCTTGCTCCTTCGCGGTTCATTGACATGTTGATCTCCACTTCCCCGGTGGGAGAGAAATCCTGTCGTGCATCGGTAATCACTTCCCCGGTAAGGGGTGCTTGACCGTCGAAACCGACCCGGATCGCAAGCAGTTCGTGTACATTATCCATTCCTCTCGCAGGTTGCACACTCCAGTAGAGGCGTAAATCCTGGGGTAAGAGGTCCTGCACTTCCTGCTGTGCCAGCATCCTGTTCACACGGGCGGTATCCTGAACGGCAGCATAGCCGACTATAGGGCCCTGACCCGGACGAATGTTGCCGGTCTGATCCTGAAAATAGTTTGGTGTCAGATAGGCAAACAGCGGGTTCTCCATGGCAAAATCCTGAAACTCTTCCAGGTCGTCAAAATCGTCTGCCATGAGGTCATCAAAATCATCTTCGGCGATTTCATCCTCACTAAGCGGGGGTTCTTCAGCATCAGGAATCAGATCATCGGTCTCGGCCATATCATCAAGTTCTTCCATCTCAGCATCCGGATCAAGGATATCTTCATCAAGGAGATCATCCTCTGCCATTTCCCTGAGTGCATCGTTGACGTCCATGAAGTAATCATGCACTTCATTGAAATCATATGTTTCCCAGAACTCCAG
>SLEW01000078.1 GCA_007124575.1 Bacteroidales bacterium
AAAACCGGCCTTCCAATCCGTATCATCGTCATTGTCCCAGTCCGTGTCGAAAGACATGTTTGAAAGATTCAGACCACCCCTTAAGCTGATGGTCTGCGAGTTTGCACCTGTTGCCAGCGCAAAGACCAGCAACACACCCATTACCAGATGTACTTTTTTCATGATTAATAAATGTTTTTGGTTTTCCTACTCGTATGGCTTTTCGGATTCCGCCACGTTTTTTTTGAGTGGTTTCTGGTTTTCACTGTTACTTTTTAATAATACTATTTTTTGTCATATTGGGTTGTTAGTCCTTGCTTGACCCTTTGTTTTTGGTTTCTAACTTGCCCATGACGGTCCTGGTATAACCATATCCACTTAAAAAGCCTGTTAATAACGTTAACGAATTTATATAATTATTTCCACATTACTAACATTTTATCAAACTTTTTTTATCATAAATAGACAGAGACATATAATACATCAGCAATAATGCTTATCAAAAACAATATTTACTCCCCATTTGCAAATATTTACAACCTTTCCCATTACCTTTTTTACCTGTTCCACAAACCGCTCCTCATCACTATTCCTATCAGACAAATGAATCAGCGCCACATTCTCAACTTTAGACAGATGAGGATGTTGTCTTCCAACAACTAATTCAATGAAAACACCAGAAGTCAAAAAAAACACCCGCTACTAGCGAGTGCTTTTCAAAATTGCAAGCGGTTTACAATACCAGGAATCAGAGAAGAACCTCTGGCAATCCCTCTTTCCAATTGGGCGCTCTATCTTGGCATTCTTCTGATGACCACTTTTGTAGTGATCCGATTCAGAAATTTGATCTAAGTAATCTTTTTGTTTATTGAAGGAAAAGCCGCTTCGTAAGAGGTGGCTTTGCAGGAACTCTGCTCGCAGCATTATTGATTCATGCTGTGGATCAACGCATTGGATCTTGCCACAGGGTAAGGGTTGATTTTTGTGGCCAGCTGCTGAGCTACCATACATCGCTTTACCCTGCTGGGCGACAACCGAGCCAGGAGAATTCTGTCCAGAGAAAGTGTTCACAGATACCATATTGCCTTTCTGAGTTTTTACTATCTTTATAAATAGACAGATAACTCTTTCTTAAAAACCGGGAAAACTGATCCCAAAACATAAAGAACCATGAAAAACTTTACAACGGAAAGCTCTTTAATACCTTTTATGCTGTCAATACTCATCGCTTTTGCCATACAGCTGCAACCAGTGAATCTTGCTGGTGCAGAGGCGCCCCCGGAGCAGGGGAAGGAAGAGATGGTTGCCCCGTACTTTCAGGACTTTAATGGTGTATCTGTCCCTGACCTGCCATCAGGCTGGCATAAGATCGTGTACAATCCGGATTATGCACAGGCAACAGTTGGCACCTCCTCATCTTTTGCTCCACAATCGCCGCCAAATCATGCAAGGCTGCTGTCTGACAACTCGGAAGACCAGGAGGTTTTGCTGATCGCGCCGGAAGCAGCAGACTACAGCAATAAGCGCATTCGGTTTTATGCCAAATGTAACCTTTCAAGCAATGTGCCCGATCTGATTATTGGCACGATCTCAGATCCTTCCGATGCCACATCTTTTGCGCCGATAGATACCCTTTACGGCTCGGATGACATTACCAACAGTCACCAGCAGTTTGTCATCGAGCTGCATTCGGTTGAAAAAGAGAATACGCACCTGGCATTTAAACATGGAGGTACACCATCCACAGGCGTCAGGAATATCTTCATTGATAATTTTGCCTTTGAAGAGATCCCTGCGGCCCCTGTTCTCATGGTGATGCCCTTAAGCTGGGACTTTGGGGCTGTTGTTCCGGGAAACACCAGCAACCCGCGAGAGTTTATCATTCAAAATACAGGGATCGGGACATTAACCATCAGTCCGGATGACATCAGTATTACCGGCCCCGATGCGGATCGCTTCTCCCTGGTTAATATCACGGAGACTGTTCACCTGGATGAGTTTGAAACCGCTGTTGTCAGCGTTGCTTTTTCACCGCTGAACGTTGGAAATAAGGAAGCCACGCTGGAAGTGGATAACTACCACGTACCTTTGACCGGTGAGGGGTTGGATCCTGTTATTGATGAAGTGCCTCATATAGAGGACTTCTCAGGGGCCTCACCCCCGGAGCTTGCCATCGGATGGTCAAAAATTGTGCAGACAACCTCCACAGGAGGCATAGAAACCATTTCTGCAGGAGGACCCAATACGCCTCCTAATCATGTGAGGTTTCAAAATATGATCGATGCGAACCCGCAGTTATTGCTGATAACACCCGAAATAGCCCTGGACCTGAGTACGCTTCGGGTCCGGTTCTATTCAAAGGCGTTGTCGGGTGATGGAAACGTCATTGAAGTAGGGACGATCAGCAATCCTGCCAATCTTGCCTCCTATACCCCCTTGCAAACATTTGATGTAAGCACATCGTATCAGGAGTTCACCTATTCTTTTGCTGATTACACAGGAGATGACAGTTACATAGTTTTTAAAGCTTCTTTCCCGGCGATTATACGGACATTATATTTTGATGATTTTGTGCTGGAGGCGATCCCTGAGCTGCCGATCCTGGATGTGTCTCCCGAAAGCCATGATTTTGGACAGATTCAGACTGGCACAGATTCGGATCAGCAGGACTTTACCATCTCAAACCAGGGTGAGGGCCTTTTGGTGATCGGCCCTGATGATATCAGCATCACCGGTAGTGATAATGAACATTTTGTTCTGGACAACCTTTCGGAGACGGTCGAGTTGGAGGGAGGAGAAAGTGCGGTCATTGGCGTGGTCTTTTCTCCTGATACTGAAGGGATAAAGACAGCACAACTGGAGGTCGACGACTTTTTAGTCGCTCTTGAGGGGGAAGGCGTGGACGCCACCATTACTGAATTTCCATGGCTTGAGGACTTTACAGGGGTGCCCTCAGGAACAGTCCCGTTTGGCTGGATCAGGGATGATCCCAACTGGAGGGTTGCCAATACAGAAGGAGCGGGCGGAGAGGCGCCTGAGTTGAGGTTTATGTGGAGCCCTGTCATGGATGGGATATCCTATCTGAGAACGCCTGTGATAAATACTTCAGGATACATTGAGCTGCTGTTTTCGTTCAAACAGTATGTGAATAATTTTGCAGACCCTGGCCCCTATACACTCAGGCTGGTGAGCATTGTGGGAGATCAGGAACACCTGATCCATGAATGGGTGGATCCATCCAATATTCCCGCAGAGGAATACTGGGTCGTGCTTACAGAGGATCACGGCATCGGCTCAGATGAGCTGCGCCTGGCTTTTGTTTTTGATGGCAACAGCACAGGTATCAGGGACTGGCATATTGATGATGTGGCCCTTGAAGAAGCCCCGGAGTTCTATGAGGTGAGCTTTTTTGTGGGAGAGGACGCTCCGGATCAGCCACCTGCTCAAGGGGCAACCATTGCCTTTGACACGTATGTAGAAGACCTGGTTACAGATGCAGACGGCCTTGCCCATATCGACCTGCCCGATGGAACGTATACCGCTTCTGTCAATAAAACCGGTTATGAGCCGGCAGAGACAAGCTTTACCGTGGATGGCGAGGACAAGGACGTCCAGGTACTGCTGCAGGATATAATTGAAGCACCTTATGATCTGGAGGTCACCATAACTGATGAATTCGAAGGGGAAGCGCTTTTCAGCTGGTCGCACAACGGCACGGATGATGCACGCATATTTACCGGCTTTAATGTCTTTCTCAACGACATGGATGACCCTGTGGCAACAACTGAAGCCAGCGAATACTTGTTTGTGGGGCTTGAGACGGGTGATTATACAGCAGGTGTCCAGGCGGTATATACAACCGGAGTGTCTGAGGTTGTAAGCATCGACTTTTACATTGAAGTAATTGAAATACCTGTTTATGAGCTTCCCTGGACGGAAGATTTCACGGGCACAAGTACAGGTGACTTGCCCGAAGGATGGATATCGTCGGCTGAAAACTGGGCTGTGAGCAACACTTCCAATGCCGGAGGAGAAGCACCGGAAATGCGTTTTTATTTTTTGCCGGAAGATGAAGGTGTGTTCACCCTTAAGTCTCCACTGCTTGTCACGGAGGGATTTAATGAAGTGTTTGTCTCCTTTAAAAACCTTGTCAATAACTTTGACACGCCCGGCATCTATACGCTGCAGCTTGTAACCCTGGTTGGCACGGAAGAATACCTGGTGCAGGAGTGGACGGACCCGGATGACATTCCCGCCCATACATTTTCTGCTATCCTGACGCATGAAGACCACGGTGTTGGAGGTGAACATATCCAACTCGCCTGGGTCGTTGACGGCCCGTCAAGAGATATCAACTGGTGGTCTTTTGATGATGTTTTTGTTGGTACGGTGCCTGAACTTTATGTGGTCACCTTTGACGTGCAGAACCAGTTCGGCCAGCCCATTGAAAACGCTTTTCTTTATTTCAACGGCATCGAAATGGGTGCCGGCGAATATGTTGTTGGCAATCTGGCCCCGGGTGCGCATAATTATCTTTTTGTCAAGGAAGGCCATGCTGATGCTTCAGGAACGATAGAGATAACAGATCAGGATGTCACAGAACAGGTGGTAATGGAAAAGGACGAGACGTCTGACTTCACAACGGATGTCGACCCCGGCATTCTGGTCTATCCGAACCCGGCAAGTCAACACATACGGATCAGCGCAGGGGAGATGATCCGATCCGTCCGTATCGTTGACCTGGCCGGCAGAACAATGTATTATGCCGATGTTGGATATACCACGCATGAGGTGGATGTGTCAGGTTTTAGCGAAGGCCTTTATTTTGTTAACATATCTGGCCGCGAAAATAACCGAACCGTCAGTATCCAGGTGATCAACTAAAGGTGCAGGACATTGTTTCAGACAACCGGTAAGTTTCGTATCGCTGTCGCGACTGGCTTCATTTATTTTGCCTGTGTACTCAGTTGGGACTCCCATTGTGCCATATCGTACACCTGCTGTCCGTTTCGATACACCTTCCAGCTTTTGACAGAAGTCCTTTAATCTTGACAATCAGAAAATTGGCCACGCTGGCATTAAACGTGTTTCTTTATAACGACCATTACAGTCATGACCGGGGGTTTTTCTGGGGCGAATCGGCCATGATCGAACTGCTTGGTCTGGAAGTTATTCACGGGCACGGATCAAATGCGCTGGACAGGGCGGATCAGATCGTAATATCCGAGAGCTTGGCCAGAAACTATTTCAGGGACACAGACCCCATCGGCCAGCGGCTCTACCTGAACAGTGAAACCAGCTATGAGGTTTCTGCCGT
>SLEW01000272.1 GCA_007124575.1 Bacteroidales bacterium
GCAGGCAACATGGATGTTGTTGACATGTTCGGGCCGGATGATCTCAACATATCATTACCGGGTAAACCCGTGGCACAGGTGTACCCCAACCCAGCCAATAGCTGGTTGCATATTGAATCTTCCAAGATCATACACCGGGTGCAAATGCTGGCACTTTCCGGTCAGCAGATCTACGATGCAATGCCCGGCAGCCAAACACACAGCCTGCAGGTGCAGGGTCTTCGTCCGGGATTGTACCTGATTCGTGTTCACACCCCAAAAGGTGTGGAAACGCACAAAATCCAGGTTAAGCCCTAATCCTGTCCAAACACAAAAAAGCATGCAGGTCATTGAAGTTCACAATGCCTGCATGCTTTTTTAAGATCAGTCAGGATATGCCTCCCTGTTTAGTTCATGTGCTTCTGTACCACTTCAACCACTTCCGGAAGGTCCATTCCCAGGTCTTTCAAGTGTTCAATGGTAGGAATACCGTCATTTGTCCAGCCGCGACGCTTGTAAACAGCATCTACCAGTTGTTCGTAACGGTCTTCCCGGTATTTGCGAAGGGCTGCCATCTTTTCTTCCACTGACTTGCCTTCGGGGTCAAAGCCGGCTTCTTCTTTCAGCTGCTTATCGTAACGATCCGCGCGGCTTTTGTATTCTTCCACGGTTACAGGGCCAGCTGCGCGATAAGGCTGCGCATCATGTTCGCGCTTACCATACCCGCGGCGCAGGTTGAAGATACGCTGGAAGTTGTACACGCGCTCACTCTGCCGTATCATTTCCTCCTTGTCAAAAGGTTTACCGGTAACTCCCTTATAGATGGCCACATAGTTATCGACGTGCTCAGGGATCTTATGCGGCTCATCGGCTTCGGCATTGCTTTCCGGCACCACATCGTTCCAGCAAAGCTTACAAAGCCCCTGGAGGCCAAACCACGTGCGGAACATCGGCATGTAATGCAGAGCATCAGCTTTGTCTTCGAAGCTCGGGATCTGGTTATTCACCATATCCATGAAGATCAGCCAGGCTTCGTCGTGCTGAGGACCTTTGTTAGTCATCGCGTAACCACCCTGCTGTGCCAGTGACTCCTTGGATACGTACTGGCTATATTCCAGACCTTTATTTTCCATGGCGATGTCTTGCAGGAAGGCTGGGTCACCCCATCCTTTCTCAATAAACATCTCCTTCATCTTGCGCACGCCCATGCCAGCTACTTTACCAAAACCTTCACCGCGGGCCAGCTGATGGAGCAGCTCCAGCGAGTCTTCTTTGTTTCCAAAGTTGAGTTCCAGACCGCCGGTACGTTCCTTGTTCAGGATGCCATTCTCATAACACTCCATGATGAAGGCTACGATCGTGCCCCAGGTGATGGTGCAAATGCCATACGTGTCGCAATAGAAATTTGCTTCGATAATGTATTCGGGATCAAAGATGCCCAGGTTAGAGCCCAATCCGGCAGTATTTTCATACTCCGGCCCGTCCACAATCACCTTGTCTCCTTTGTAAGGCCCGGTCTTCAGCGGGAAGTCATCCACGCCCTTGGCACAGGACATGTTGCATCCGATCCAGCAACCGTCAAATACACCCTGGGTGAAATACTTGTCGCGAAAGATGTCAGAGTGGATCTTGCTGGCCTCTTTGTGGCTGCCATACTTGAAGTTATGTACCGGAAGAAGATCATAATCCTGCATATGGTTAACAATATTGGCGGTACCTTTCTTGCGCATCTGGCACTGATGATCGTCCAGTTCACGCATCTCACGGTTAAAACGCTTACCACGCTCGCGGATAGTTTCCATGTCGGCCACGTTGTTCAGATTGCCTTTTACACCTTCGATACGGGATACAATAGCTTTGATCTTTTTATCGCGCATAACCGTGCCAATACCACCACGTCCGGCCTGCTTGAAGCGTATTTTGCCACGCTTCACATCATAAAAAGTGAAATTGATCATGCCGATAAGCGAATTCTCGGCAGCAGCACCTGTAGAGACAATACCAATGTTTTTGTAATCCTTCTCATCCTGGGCAAACATTTCGGTAAGCTCTTCAGCCAGAATGTGTGAATCAACGGAAAGACCAGGATCCTCAAAGATCTCTATCTTTTCATCTTTTCCATCAATGTAAATGATGATGTCTTTTTCAGCTTTTCCCTGCAGCTCCAGTGCATCATAACCGGAGAACTTCAGGAAGGGGCCGAAGAAACCACCCACGTTGGAATCCATCACAGAGTTAGTCTGTGGCGACAACGATACAATGAGGGATTTACCTGCACCCGAATACTGGGTGATCCCGGCAATGGGGCCCGGAGAGATCACGATTTCATTTTCCGGATCATTCCATTTGGTATCCGGTTTGGTTGCATCCCATAACAAACGCAAACCATAGCCTTTGCCGCCGATGAACTTCTCTTTCATCTGCTCAGGCACATCCTTTTCTTTCACTTCGTTGTTGCCCACGTTGATATACAGAATCTTATCCGTATACCCCTTGTCCAACGGTGTTTTCTCATAGTCTAACGACTTCAGGATCTTTCGCTTTGACTTTAATTCAGCTACATTCATATATACTCCCTTTTTAATTGGATTTGCATAAGTAAACAAATCCTCAGTTTATGAATCGGATTATTGTTTCATTCAATGCGACAAATCTACAAAATTATAACGATCTTAAAGTAAAAAGAAAGCCCTTGTTGTGTAATGAATAACAACTATTCTGTCGAGACTTTTTGTTGTTTTACTGAACCAATATGATTATTAAAATAATCCTGCGTTAAAGAGATACATTATTAATACCATTTCATTACCTTTGTAATGCCTTAATTGATGCGGGTTTGCAGAAGTTTGCCTGTTTTCTCTAAACAGAATGAGCCAAAATAATTTATATTGTTTATAAATAGTGTTTTATTTGTTTTTTATGATGCGTCGCCTTTTATTTTTCGTGTTTTTGCTTTTATCTGGCATCCTTTTTATTCATTTTTTCACTTTTTCACGTGGAATGGAAGAAAAAGGAGGGGGTGATCCATTTCAGAAAGCCTTTTCGTCCCAATACAATATATATGCATTGGCACACCCTGATGAGCTGTCATTTGCAGGTGAGACAGTGCCATTGGAGCGGCACGATATCAGGGAGAGCTTTGACCGGGAGCTGCTTGTAAACACCTACTGGCAGTCATCCACCCTGTTGCTGCTGAAAAGGGCAAACCGCTGGTTTCCCGTCATAGAACCCATCCTGGAGGAGCATGGGATACCGGGTGATTTTAAATACCTGGCACTCATCGAGAGTAACCTCACCCAGGCCGTGTCTCCTGCCGGGGCAAGAGGTTTCTGGCAGATACTGGAGGGCACGGGCCGCGACCTGGGACTGGAGATCAACGATTATGTGGACGAGCGGTATCACGTCGAGAAATCCACCGTGGCAGCGAGCGAATACCTCCTCGATGCGAAGGAACGTTACGGCTCCTGGACCCTGGCTGCAGCAGCATACAATATCGGAAATGCCCGGCTGAGACGCATCCTGGACAACCAACAGGTCGACTGCTATTATGATCTCTTCCTCAATGAAGAAACCGCCCGCTATGTATTCCGAATCCTGGCCATTAAAACCATTTTCTCCAACCCCGAAACGGCAGGCTTTCACGTAAGGCTTGAAGACCTGTATCCCGTCGAAACCTATTACACCATAGCTGTGGATACGGCTATAAGCGACCTGCCCGGGTTTGCCCAAAAGCACCATACCACCTACAAAGCCCTGCGAAACCTCAACCCCTGGATGCGTCGCTATGAACTACCCAATCCCACAGGTAAAACCTACCATATCAAACTGCCCCCCACTGAAACCGATACCGCTGTTGTCAAACCTTAACAGACCAGATCTGAGCAACAATGCTTCCAGCCCACCTGCTCATGCAGCATCTGCGATAATTACATGGCAATTCTTTGAACTTTATTTTCAAAAATGGGAATAAGCTAGTATTTTTACGGCCTTGTTTAACAAGATCCAAGCCATTTTTAAGCAGTTAACCAACACATTTACAGCATGGAAACGATTGCCGATCAATTATCCAGTGTACATATTCTAAACCAGTATTTTCTCACTTTCCTGATGGTGATCAGCATGGTCCTGGTGGCGCGAACCGTTGTAGCCGGCTCCCGCTACTCTCCCATCCTGATCATTGTTGTTTTCGGACTGCTCATGGGACTTATCCTCGTATCCACCGGGCTGGGCACACCGGGCCTCCCGGAGTTCCCGATCATGGAGCTGGGCAGCCGGGTGACCATCACCGCCCTGATGGCCTCGTTCTTCGTGGGCGGCCAGGAGATCCGGAAACTGGTCACCAACAGGAAAATCGACCCCAAAGATATTGTGGTGCCCTCATCGCAGGAGATCTTCCTCGGCACCAAGGCCACCCAGTTCATGTTCCTGGTAAGGGCCTTCTTTATCCTTATAGGTATTGAGTCGCTCAAAAGAGCTATTGTGGGATACAATACCGGTGGGGAGATCGACAGTTTTTACCCGCTGCTTGGCTACCTGGGCATCGTAGCCTCCATCATCCTGATCGACCACCGCGCAAAAATTGACAATAAAGGGCGGTACATCCGGAAAGGGGTATTTGAGACAGCCATGATCCTTCTGCTGCTGGTCGCATCGTATCACATCGCGGAATGGATCCGGCCCATCATTGCCCTACCGGAGATTTTCTTTGCAATGATATTATCCGTAAGTCTTGGAATGCTCATGATGCGCTGGAAGTTTGGGCCTACCATCCGGGCCCTGCTGTTCGCCGGCATCCCTGTGGTGCTGGCCTCCAACTTCATGGTGGGCGGCTCACGTATTGCAGAAGCCTTCCAGTTGAGTGGCATGAATGCCGTGTTGTCTTTCGGATTTTTCGGCCAGCTGTTCTGGATGTTCGGTGGCCTGGCCCTGCTGATATGGCTTGGCGCCGCTAACCACATCCGCAACCTGGCACCCGGTATGGCAGGTTCACTTTCACACTCAGGCCTTACCGGTGCCTGCACCGCAGGAGACCTCGGTCCGGAAGCGGCAGTCAGAGCTCCCATCATGATCAACGTACCTTTTATTGGCCATATCTTCGTGTTTTCTATCCTGGCAGCCAGTGCCACAGCCGGCAAGCTGCTCTTACCATGGGCCATTGCCGTGGTAGCAGCCGGTGTCATCCTCACATTTATGGCACTGAGAACATTGCGCCGCGCCAAAGGACGGGAAACCCCTGAGATCCGCGGGTTGATGCTCTTCTCCCTGGGATGGCAGCTGGTAGCCGTATTCGGTGGCCTGCTCA
>SLEW01000143.1 GCA_007124575.1 Bacteroidales bacterium
CAAAGAAAATGAAGTGGATGAGGTATTTGTGTTCTGGCAAAACTTTCGCCTTCCCGATATATATGTAACATCGCATGACGGCCAGATCCTTATCCAGGTGCCGGGTGATGCCGCTGAAGAGCAGCGAAGCTTTCTCCGCATATGGGCACAGAATGAACATGGCCCGTCTAACGATCTGCTGATCCCGCTCGAGTACGGGCGCCCGGTTACAGATCCCGGACAGCTGACTCGCGAAGACAAAGAGGCCACCATCATGTATTTTCTGATGATAGACAGGTTTTATAACGGGAATCCCGATAACGATGAGCCGGTGGATGATCCTGAAGTGGCTGAAAGGGCTAACTACCACGGCGGCGACCTGGCGGGCATCAGGAAGAAGATAGAAGAGGGCTATTTTGAGATGCTGGGCATGAACACCATCTGGACAACCCCCATCACGCAGAACCCATTGGACGCTTACCGTGAGTATCCTGAGCCACAGCGCAAGTACACAGGGTATCATGGTTACTGGCCGGTAACGCTGACTACCGTCGATCATCGCTTTGGCACGGATGAGGAGCTGGAAGAATTGCTCGGCACCGCTCATGACAACGAGATGAATATGCTTCTCGACTTTGTCTCAAACCACGTGCATGAAGAAAACCAGCTGATCAAAGATAACCCGGACTGGTCTACTACGCTCAACCTGCCCGATGGTCGTAAGAACATTCGTTTATGGCACGACCACCGTTTAACCACGTGGTTCGACACCTTCCTTCCGAGCCTCGACTACACTAAACCGGAGGTGACAGACCTGATGTCGGATAGCGCCTTTTACTGGATAGAGAACTTCCATTACGACGGCTTCCGCCACGATGCCACCAAGCACGTACACCTGGAGTTCTGGCGTGAGATGACACGCAAGCTGAAAGAAGACTATATGATCCCTGAGAACCGCAGACTTTTCCAGATAGGGGAGACCTTTGGCAGCCGCGAGCTGATCGGCGAATACGTGGGCAGCGGCCTGCTCGACGGCCAGTTCGACTTTAACCTGTATTTCGACGCCCGCTCGGTGTTTGCCCAGGAGGAAACCTCTTTTGAGACCCTCGATTACAGCATCTATCAGACTTTTGATCACTATGGCTATCAGAATCTGATGGGTAACATCACGGGTAACCACGATCTGCCGCGTTTCATATCCCTTGCGGGCGGTGACCTGCGCTTCGATGAGGATGATACGGAGGCCGGATGGGAGCGTGAAATAGGTGTGGGCGATCCGGTGGGCTACGACAGACTGTCGCAGCTTACCGCTTTCATCATGACCATCCCCGGTGTGCCCGTGCTCTACTATGGTGATGAGATAGGAATTCCCGGCGCCAGCGATCCCGACTGCCGCCGCCCCATGAAGTTTGAAAATCTTACCGAAAGACAAAAGGATGTCAGGGACAAGGCAGCACGACTGGCACACCTGCGTAAAGACAACCTGGCATTCATCTATGGCGATTTTGAAACACGCAAGCTGGATCAGCACATATGGGTATACAGCCGTTCCTATTTCGGCGAAAACGCCATCGTCATCTTCAACAAAAGCGATGAAGATAAAACCATCCATTTCGACATACCCGAAAAATTACAGCAAACAGAATATGATGCCCATTTTGGTCATGAGTTTGCCGTACATGACAACGCGATGGAGCTCACGGTTCGCGCCAACAGCTATGAGGTTCTTACCGGCAGGTAAGGTTTGTGACTTTCGTCTTTTTTAATAACCAATAAATCTGAAACAATGAAAAAAACAGTATTGCACATGTATCCGGCTCTCCTGATTGCCTTTATGGTGATGACCATGGCTGCATGCGGACCGGCTCCTGAAAGGGATGATGCCGTGGCCGAAAAGGAGATAAGCGCAGTAACACACCCTGAGTGGAGTATAAACGCAAACATCTATGAGGTGAATACCCGGCAGTTCTCTGCTGAAGGCACATTCGAAGCCTTTGAAGAGCATCTCGACAGGCTGGAAAGCCTGGGTGCAGACATCCTTTGGTTTATGCCAATCCAACCCATCGGCGAGAAAAACCGGAAGGGCCCCCTGGGAAGCTACTACTCCATCAAGGATTATAAGGCAGCCAACCCGGAGTTTGGCACCCTGGCCGACTTCCAGCGCATCGTTGACGGGGCCCACGAACGTGGCATGTATGTGATCCTCGACTGGGTCGCCAACCACACCGCATGGGACCACTACTGGACAGAGTCTAATCCGGAATATTATGAAACAGACGAAGAGGGCAATTTCTATCCTCCCATTGAAGATTGGTCGGATGTGATACAGCTCGACTACGAGAACCCTGAGCTTTGGGATGCGATGATTGACCAGATGCGCTTCTGGGTTGAAGAGATAGGTATTGATGGATTCCGTTGTGATGTGGCATACATGGTACCTACTGATTTCTGGAACCGTGCACGGATGGAGCTCGAACGCATTAAACCGGTTTACATGCTCGCAGAGGCAGAAGAACCTGAGCTGCATTATCATGCTTTTGAAGCAGGTTATGGCTGGACCCTTCATCATATCATGAATGACATGGCAGAAGGTGAAAAAACCGTGGAAGACATAGATGAATATTTCTTTGTGGAAGATGCCGGCGGATTTCCTTATGGCGCTTATAAGATGTATTTCATCACCAACCATGACGAAAATTCCTGGGCGGGTACTGAGTTTGACCGGCTGGGAGATGGCGTGGAGGCCTTTGCCGTGCTCACTGCCACCGTACCCGGGACCATCCTGCTGTATAATGGGCAGGAAGCCGGTTTCGACCGGATGCTTGAGTTTTTTGAAAAAGACCAGATCGACTGGGGTGACTATGAATATCATGAGTTTTATCAAACCCTGCTCGGCCTGAAATCCGAAAATAAAGCACTCTGGAATGGCGATTTTGGCGGCGAGATGATCCGGGTGAATACCAACAGTGACCAACAGGTTTTCTCTTTTGTCCGGGAAGAAGACGGCGACAAGGTATTCGTGGTGCTGAACCTGTCAGACGAGCCTATAGATACTACCTTTGAAGGCGATGCATTCACCGGCCGGTATGTGGAATTATTTACGGAGGAAATAGTAGAGGTGGATGAAGATTTCACCCTCAGCATGGAGCCCTGGGGTTACCATGTATTCTACCGTTAGCAGGCAGTTCATTTCTGGGCAGGGTTGTAAGAGATCAGCAAATTTGAAACATGTCAATACATTGTTTAACCATGCGTGAACACCTATGAAAACGAAGATATCCAGGCTTTTTCAGGCAATCAGACAAGCGATGCACTTTGCCAGTGTTGAAATTTGGCGCATGCCGCTGAAGGATATGCCACCGCGGAAGTCCTTTCTGATAAAGCAGCTTCGCATCCTTGTGCTGGCCTTGCGGGGCTTCAGGGAAGATAAGGTGATGCTCAGAGCCCCGGCCCTTACCCTTTATTCGATGCTCAGCATTGTTCCCATCGTGGCACTGGCCTTCGGCATTGCCAAAGGATTTGGACTGGAGATGTATGTGGAACGACAACTGGAGGCTGCCCTGGCAGGCCGTGAGGAAGTATTTAGCTGGGTCATGGAGATAACACAGTCCTTTTTTGCCCAGACCCACGGGGGAACCGTGGCAACGGTGGGTTTGCTGATCCTCCTTTACACCATCACGATGCTGCTGACCAATATTGAGCAGTCATTTAATGATATCTGGCAAGTGACAAAAGCCCGCAGCTGGTCAAGAAAATTCAGCGACTATTTTTCGATGATGTTTCTGGCACCTCTTTTCTTCATTGTAGCCAGCGCGCTCACCGTATACCTGAACACGCAGATCCAGGAGCTCAGCGGCACACTCATCAACCCTATTTTGCTTTTCATGGTTAGAATGATCCCATACCTGCTGATCTGGGTCATTTTCACGCTGCTCTACATGATTATGCCCAACACAAAAGTGAGGCTCAGCTCTGCGTTAATCGCCGGGATCATTGCAGGCACGATCTTTCAACTTATTCAGTGGGCTTACATTGCCTTCCAGATAGGTGCTGCCAGATATGGGGCCATTTATGGTTCTTTTGCCGCCCTGCCGCTGCTTATTCTCTGGATGCAGGTAAGCTGGATCGTGGTGCTGTTTGGCGCAGAACTCTCTTTTGCCAATCAGCACGTAGACAACTATGAGTTTGAAGCAGAAACAAAGAATATTAGTCCTTTCAGCAAGAAAATACTATCCCTCTACATCATGCACCTGCTGATATCTCATTTTGAAAGAGGCGAAAAGCCCCTGAATGCTGACGAAATCTCTAAAGAACTCCAAATGCCCGCCAGCCTGGCAAATAACATCCTGCACGATCTTTTCATCACCGGCCTCGTGAGTGAAACGGAAACCCAATCTTCCCGCGATAGCGCTTATCAGCCCGCCTTTGACATCCATAAGATCCGGATCAAAACGGTACTCGATAGCCTCGAGCACAAAGGCAGCGATGAACTTTTTGCCGAACCTTCAAAAACCCTTGATAAACTTAAAGAGGCCGTGGAACAATTTAATCGGGCCATCGGAGAGTCCGATCACAACAAACTCCTGAAAGACGTATGACAGGGTAACAAAAAAAAGCGGCATCAGAGACGATGCCGCTTTTTTTATGTAGGTTGCCTGGTGATTTATTCAATAACGAAAAAACCTTCCTCCAGCCCGGTGTTGATCTCGACCGCATCAAGCGTCATTTCTACCCGTTGTGGCCCGGCCTCCTGCTTCACCTCATGGGGAAAAAGAATGCCATCCACCTCTTTGTATTCTGAGAAATGTGACTTGCTTTCGGGAGTCTCTGACATAACCTTAAATCCGGTTTCCACGCAGTAATAATCGTGGACTTCCATACCGGAGGGGTAGGTGAGTTGCAGTTTATAGGCTTCCATGCCATCCAGGGGCTTGATGCCAAGGAGGTCTGCCTCAATACCGAACGCATCATAATGAAGTTCTATGTTCATCACTGCCTGCAACTTCACCTGATCGAATTCAGGACCTTCTTCAAACTCCTGACGACCCATTTGTGATGTTACTACGGCCTTGTCACCATCAAAAAGCTGTTGTGATATGACCATGTCTCCCATTTTGGTTTTTACTAGCAGGTAGTGGGGAGATTTCTGGAAGTTTTCGATCTGGATTTGCATGCCTTGCACACTGGCTGTCATTGTTTGGGTGATGTCTTCCATGTTTTCCAGCTTTTCTTTGCCGCCAATGGCTTCGATGTAGTTGTCGATAA
>SLEW01000104.1 GCA_007124575.1 Bacteroidales bacterium
AAGAAGCTTGGCTGGGAGCCTCTTGACCTTGGGGCTAAAGAGGGGCTGGCTTTACTGAACGGCACACAGTTCATGGGTGCTTATGGGGCGTATGTTTTGCTGCGGGCTTCTGATCTTTCGTTATGGTCAGACCTCACCGGGGCACTTTCGCTGGAGGCGTTTGACGGGCGGATAGAGCCTTTCCTTGAGCAGGTCCATCTGATCAGGCACCATAAAGGCCAGATAGATACTTCGGAGCACATAAGGATGCTGTTGCAGGGTAGTCAACTGATGCAAAACAAAAAGAATCATGTGCAGGATCCCTACTCATTCAGGTGCATGCCGCAGGTGCATGGAGCCTGTAAGGACACCATTAACTATGTTACGAGTGTTTTTCAGAATGAAATCAATGCGGTAACAGACAACCCCACGCTGTTTCCTGATGATGATCTTATCATATCTGCCGGGAACTTTCATGGGCAGCCGCTCGCCATGAGTCTGGACTTCCTTGGCATTGCCCTTGCTGAGCTTGCCAATATTTCGGAACGGCGCATTTATCGTTTGATATCCGGAAAACGAAAGCTCCCTTCCTTCCTGGTGGCTAATCCGGGGTTAAACTCGGGCTTTATGATTCCGCAGTACACATCAGCCAGCATTGTCAGCCAGAATAAGCAATTATGCACGCCAGCTTCTGTTGACTCCATTGAATCGTCGCAAGGTCAGGAGGATCATGTCAGCATGGGAGCCAATGCAGCAGTGAAAACACTAACTATTCTGAACAACCTGGAAAAGGTCCTTGGTGTGGAGCTTATGACTGCTGCACAGGCCATGGATTTCCGCGATTATAAAAACAGTTCAGAGCCCCTTGTGCAACTGATGCATGATTTTCGCAAACATGTGCATTTTGTTGCAAACGATAAAGTGATGTACACGGAAATGCAAAAGGCAGCAAATTTCATCAGGGAGCATGCTGCGGAAGACTATTTTCCGGAAACCTGAAAAAAGGGAGAGTAAATGTGATTTTTTCAAAAAAAGCGGCTGTCTGATTGATCAGGCAGCCGCTTTTCGTGATTGGCGATGCTCAGAAATTAGTTGGTGCTGTATGCCGTATCTTTGTCCTTCATCTTTTCTTTAACTACAGCTTGTGCGGCTGCAAGTCTTGCGATGGGAACGCGGAATGGTGAGCAACTTACATAATCCATGCCTGCATGGTGGCAAAACTCTACGGAGGTAGGATCGCCGCCGTGCTCTCCGCAGATACCGATTTTCAGGTCCGGGCGTCCCTTCCGTCCGCGTTCGATACCAAGCTCTACAAGCTGCCCGACACCTTCCTGGTCAAGTACCTGGAAAGGATCGTTCATGAGGAGTCCTTTTTCCAGATATACAGGCAGGAAGCGGCCGGCATCGTCGCGCGAGTAACCAAATGTCATCTGCGTAAGGTCATTGGTGCCAAAGGAGAAGAACTCAGCCTTTTTGGCAATCTTATCAGCAACCAATGTGGCTCTG
Source organism: Bacteroidales bacterium (assembly GCA_007124575.1). GTDB lineage: Bacteria > Bacteroidota > Bacteroidia > Bacteroidales > UBA7960 > PUPG01. Next base: position 1,486 of record SLEW01000104.1, read on the forward strand.
GGTATCTCAATCATGGTGCCTACGAGGTATTCTACTTCGTCATTATACTCCTCAAATACCTTTTTCGCAGTGTTACGCACGATTTCTTCCTGCAGGTTGTATTCGGGCTCGGTTCCGGTGAGAGGGATCATGATTTCCGGGATGGCCCTGATGCCTTTTTTCTTCAGGTTAAGGGCAGCTTCCAGGATGGCCCTGGTCTGCATTTCTGATATTTCCGGATAGGTGTTTCCGAGACGGCAACCGCGGTGACCGAGCATAGGGTTAAATTCATGCAGGGAGTCGACAGCAGATTTCACTTCGTCGGGGCTGATTCCCAGCTCTTTTGCCATCTCTTTCTGGTTTTCTTCCTCGTGGGGAAGGAACTCATGGAGTGGCGGGTCGAGCAAGCGTACAGTCACGGGAAGGTCATGCATGGCTTCAAAGATACCTTCAAAGTCTTCGCGCTGCATGGGCAACAATTTTTCCAGGGCCTTCCGGCGTCCTGCTTCGTCGTTGGCCAGGATCATTTCACGCATGGCCTTGATGCGCACACCTTCGAAGAACATGTGTTCCGTGCGGCACAGTCCAATCCCTTTGGCGCCAAATTCACGGGCAACTTTGGAGTCTTTTGGTGTATCAGCATTTGTCCGGACATGCATCCGGGTGTTCTTTTCGGCCAGCTCCATCAGCCAGGCAAAGTCGCCGCTCATCTCGGGGTCCATGGTCTTTATCTTACCTTCAAATACTTCACCCGTGGTTCCGTTGAGGCTTATGAAATCGCCTTCTTTGTAATCTTTGCCGTCGATGGTCATCGTACGTTTTTTGTAGTTGACCCTTACACTGCCTGCTCCTGACACACAGCATTTGCCCATACCGCGTGCTACTACAGCCGCATGGGAGGTCATGCCACCTCTTGCAGTCAGGATCCCTTCTGCGGCGTCCATGCCGCTGAGGTCTTCAGGGCTGGTTTCCACCCTTACCAGGATCACCTTTTTGCCTTTGGCTACCCATTCGGCAGCATCATCAGCAAAGAAAACAATTTGACCGGTAGCAGCACCTGGCGAAGCGGCGAGGCCTTTGGCCAGCATTTTAGCACTTTTCAGTTCCTTGGTGTCAAAAACGGGGTGCAGGAGTTCGTCCAGCTTTTCCGGTTCTATGCGCAGCAGCGCTTCTTCTTCCTTGATGAGGCCTTCGCGCAGCATGTCCATGGCAATCTTTACCATGGCAGGGCCGGTGCGCTTTCCGTTACGGGTCTGGAGCATCCAAAGCTTTCCTTCCTGGATGGTAAACTCCAGGTCCTGCATGTCGAGATAATGCAATTCCAGCTTTTGCTGCTGCTCATCAAGTTCTTTATAGAGATCGGGGAAAAGTTCTTCCAGGGAAGGATATACTTTTTTGCGTTCTTCTTCATCTACGCCCTGTAACTTCGCCCAGCGCAAGGATCCTTCTTTTGTTATCTGGCGGGGTGTGCGTGTACCTGCAACCACATCTTCTCCCTGGGCGTTTACAAGGTATTCGCCATTGAAAATGTTTTCACCTGTGGCGGCATCTCTGGTAAAGGCTACACCAGTAGCGGAAGTATCACCCATGTTGCCATATACCATGGCTTGAACATTTACGGCAGTACCCCACTCAGCGGGGATGTTGTATTTTGTGCGGTAGTAGGTTGCCCTTGGGTTGTTCCACGACTCAAAAACTGCCATGACAGAGCCCCAGAGCTGCTCCCACGGATCTTCCGGGAAGTCTTTGCCTGTCTCGTCCTTTACAGCTTTTTTGAAACGCTTTACGAGCTCCTTCAGGTCATCGGTAGTCAGGTCCTGGTCGTTTTCGGCACCTTTTTCCTCTTTGAGCTCATCCATGATCACGTCAAAAGGATCTTCCTCCTCTTTGCTGGCAGGCTTCATCCCCATGACCACATCGCCGTACATCTGAACAAAACGGCGGTAAGAGTCCCACACGAAACGATCGTTACCTGTTTTTTTAGCCAGGCCTTCGAGCGTTTTTTCGTTCAGCCCCAGGTTAAGAACAGTGTCCATCATGCCTGGCATGGAGGCGCGTGCTCCCGATCGTACCGACATCAGCAAGGGGTTGTCCTTGTCGCCGAAACCGGCATTCATCTCTTTCTCCACACGGCGCATGTTCTCTTCAACTTCGCGCTTGATCTCGTGAACCACGAAATCGTGACCACGCTCATTAAACATGGTCGACACCTCCGTGGTGATCGTAAATCCAGGAGGTACCGGTACACCTATGTTTACCATTTCTGCCAGGTTGGCGCCCTTGCCGCCTAGCAAATTACGTAATGTTGAATCTCCATCGGCTTTCTTGCCGCCGAAAAAATAAACCTTCTTGTCCTTTTTACTCATTGTCTCTCGTTTTAATATGTCAATCGATTACAAAATATCATGTCAAAAAATAACAACAGGCTTGCAATCAAAAAAATAGCACGCCCGGAAAATGAGTTACAAATTTACAGATTTTTTTACACCCTAAATCGCGACAGGGTGGTTTTTTGCATTTATAATTTAATGAGCAGATATGCAAAAAAAGTTGTAACTTGTTTTGACAATCCGATTAAATATTATTTCTCATGGAAACAAAGAAAAACCAGCCATTCTATTGCGAGATAATTAAAGAAGAGCCTTTAAGTACTCTGGAGCCCGACATGACAGATGGAAATACCTGTGTGCTGGAGTCTACTTCTCCATTTTTTGGATATTATCAGGATGCCCCCATGGGCAAACCTGACCCATATATATATTGTGTGCTGGAACAGCATCACTCTTTTATGGAAGTATTCAGGGCTGCATCAAAAATGAATGCAAAGCGACGTAATCCGGTGGATGTGGCTTCAGGATATGTTGTCTTGCAAGACAAAGTCTGCCCTGTGATACGCCTGAAAAACATTAACCATTTCAACCAGGTGCAAATTGTTCAGCAGTGCCTGAAGCAACATGGCATGATCTTTAAAAAAAGGCAACGTACTATTAATAAGCAAATGGGAATAATTCATCTTGCCAAATTATTGTATCTTTTGCCAAAAGGGGGAGAAGGCATTTATATGGATGCCTGTGACAGCACAAAAGCATATTTTGAAATGCCTGGTTATCTGAGCTGGGAAGACTTTAAGAAACTTACCACGCAAGTAAGGTATGATACCAGCGTACTCTATTTTGATGCTGCCCAGGCCAGCATTATCCGGAATGAAGAAATTATTGATCTGGTTAGAGTTTACAGGGAGCGTGTTGCAGCTGAACAGCTGAAGGAGATACGCGACCGCTATCATCAATTAATGAGATAAGCAGCAATATTCTTTTTTTAATTTCACTCATTTCCTATATATACAGGCTCGCTCGCATGCAGGGGTTCTTTGTTTGTGAGGATGTCCCAGAAGACATTGGCTTTGGCAAACCATTCACGGAGTCGTGTTCTGTCGCTATTATGATGTGGCACATCACTGGCATTAAAGGCATTGACTTTCATCCCATGGTGGCGTGCTATGTAAACAGCTCTTTGGTTATGAAAGCGTTGTGATATAACAGTAAGACTGTCCTGGCCAAAAACCTGCTTTGCACGCACTACCGAGTCGAGTGTCCGCAACCCGGCATGGTCTTTATAAATTACTTCTGCCGGCACGCCCAGGCGGATAAGGGCACTTCGCATCTCGTGCGGCTCGTTGTAATATTTCGTGCGGTTGTCGCCACTCACCACCAGGTAGTTAACCTTTCCTGCGTGGTAAACCTCAGCCGCAGCAGCCATGC
>SLEW01000229.1 GCA_007124575.1 Bacteroidales bacterium
AGGAAGTGAGGCCCAACTATGCACGCGTGGTGATGGAACAGATCCTGCGCACCATGATGTCGGTTCGAAACCTTTCTGTCAACTACACCCAAACAAGCGGAACACACATGCCGGGCTTCGCTCCTGATGCCGGCATACTGGGCCAAAACTGGGATTTGATGGCTCCAGGTACCGCCTTTATCTTCGGAAGCCAGGACGACATCCGCCACCAGGCTGCCAGGGAGGGATGGCTCGTACAGTATGAAGACCTGGATGGAAACGTCGTACCCCTGAACATCCCCTTTAGCCAGAACCGCACACGAAACCTTACTGCCCGTTCACAGATAGAGCCTTTCAGGGATCTGCGTATCGAAGTTACCGCACAACGCAACCATGCTACAACAAACACAGAATATTATACCACCATTGACGGGGAGTACCAATCGTTTAACCCAATGGAAACAGGTAATTTCAGCATTTCTTTCTTTGCGCTGGCAACCACCTTTGAACGTATCGATGACCGCACCTACGCATCCGAAAATTTTGAAAACCTCAAAGATTACAGACATGAAATCGCCATGCGCCTGGCAAACCGGAATCCAAACTGGGATGGTGAAATAGATGACACCACCGGTTTCCCGACAGGATATGGGCCTACTTCACAGGATGTGCTGATTCCGGCTTTCATTGCAGCCTATTCAGGCAGAGACCCGTCCGGCAGCACCCTGAACCCATTTTTACGCATCCCGATGCCCAACTGGCGCGTCACCTACGACGGATTGTCGAGAATACCGGCATTCCAGAGACTGTTCCAGTCATTTACCATAGGACACGGGTACCGTAGCACCTTTACCATTGGAAGTTTTCAGTCGAACCCGGGATACCGTGAACAAGATGGGTACCAGACTGCCCTGAGCGAAGCCTCCGGAAACTACATACCGGAATATGAAGTCGGACAGGTATCTATCAGCGAGCAGTTTAACCCGCTTGTCAACATCGATGTCACCTGGCAAAACAACCTCATGACAAGGGTGGAGGTGCGCCGGTCACGGACCATGGCCCTCAGCTTTGCCAATAACCAGGTAACCGACAACCAGAGCTCGGAATACATCATCGGCGCCGGCTACCGCTTCCAGGATCTGTCCTTTAACATCACCCAGGGCGGAAGACAACAGCGAATCCAGAGCGACCTGATGCTGCGCCTCGACATCTCTGTAAGAGATAATAAAAACATCCTGAGAAAGCTCACCGAAGAAACCGACGTGATCTCCTCAGGACAGCGTGCTTTCGCATTAAACACCTCCGCAGAATACCAGCTGAGCCCACGTGTCAACTTCCGCCTCTTCTTCGACCGCACCGTAAACAACCCCTTCGTCTCAAACCAATTCCCCAACACCAATACGCATGGTGGATTTAGTTTGCGGTTTACGCTCATGTAACAGGGATTGCAGGGCCAGACCTCAGCCTCAGTCTCAGCCTCAGTCTCAGTCTCAGTCTCAGCCTCAGCCTCAACCTTAACCTTAACCTCACACTACTTCGATGCAAACGAAAACTTCTCCTTAAAACGGGTAAGTTCCTCCTTGAAAGAGACCGGTTCGGCGGTGAGGAGAGGAAGGATGCGTTCGTCCGGAAGGATCTTGATCTCCCGCATCACCAGGTGCTGGTTGACGAAGATCATATCCAGGGAAGGGTATATTTCCTTTATGACCCCGGCAATGTATTCAATGGACAGGTTATGTTCACTGAAATTATAGATGCCGGAAGGCAATTCGTGACGTAACAGGTTAGCCAGCATGTTCACCAGCTTACTCACATGAACAAAAGCCCGTTTCTGCTTGCCATTACCTGTTATCTGTATCCTTCCAATGAAGTTGGCATCAAACATGAAGCGGTTGATGACAGCGTCAAAGCGCACGCTCGGACTGTAGCCATAAACATTTCCTGACCTGATGATCCATACCTGCCTCTTATCAATAAGCCGCTCCACATGTGCCTCTCCCCTTAGCTTGCTGCTGCCGTAGAATGTCTTGGGGTCCGGTGGGGTATCAATACCGGTCATCTCTTCCGATGCACCGTATACCGAAGTCGTGCTCAGGTAAACAAGTTTCTTCACATCACTTTCCTCGATGGCATATACCAGTTCGGCCGTACCCCAGTGGTTGATCTGCTCAAACAGGTGGGAATTTTCAGTGGCCAGCGGGGTAGACACCTTGGCGGCCAGGTGATAGACCACATCCATACCTTTAAGTACCTGGCGAAGCTTGCGGGTATCCAGCAATTCACCATATACAAAGCGGACCTTATGCGGTTCATTCCGGGTATCAAGGAAAAGGTTAAAGTTTTTCCGGCTAAGGTTATCATATATGATGATCTCCTCCACCGCAGGATCCCTGAGCAGTTCAAAAACCAATTCATTTCCGATGTATCCGGCGCCACCGGTGATTAGGATTTTCATAATGGATGGGTTTGGGTGTTTGGGTGTTTGGGGTTTGGGGTTTGGATCATTAGCACATTACCAAAATGGCACATTAATTACTTCTTCCACGGGTCCCACCCCTGTGCGGTCAGCTTCACCAGCTGCCCGGAACTGGTAAACAGGTTATGTCCCTGTGCTGCTTCGGTGATGTGCCCGATGGGATGCACAGCTTCCAGGTCTTTTATCTTGTCATAGTCTTTCTGGTCTATCGTAAAGAGGAGTTCATAGTCTTCTCCGCCGCTTAATGCGCAGGTGGTCGGGTCGATGTTAAATTCGTGGGCCACCTGGGCCATCCTTTGGTCTACGGGGATTTTTTCTTCGTAGATGGTGGCACCTGTACCCGACTTCTTACAGATGTGAAGGATCTCGGATGCCAGCCCGTCGGAGATATCGATCATGGCGGTAGGCTTTATCCCTGCCTCCTTGAGCATGTGTATGATGTCCTGCCGGGCTTCGGGTTTCAGCTGTCGCTCCAGCACATATGGGTAGTTGCTAATGTCGGGCTGCATCTGTGGGTTTGCCTTGAATGCCTGTTTTTCGCGCTGCAGGACGAGCTGTCCGCAGTAGGCGGCCCCCAGGTTTCCGCTCACAAAGAGCAGGTCCATGGGCTTTGCCCCGCTGCGATAGACAATGTCTTCCCTGGCGGCCCTTCCCACGGCGGTGATGCTGATCATCAGGCCGGATGGGCTCGTGGTGGTATCTCCACCGGCAAAATCGACCTGGTACTTTTCACACGCGAGCAGCATGCCGGCATAGAGCTCTTCCAGGGCCTCCAGCGAGTAGCGCTTCGAGATGGCAATGCCGACGAACACCTGTCTGGGCTCCCCGTTCATAGCATATACGTCAGACAGGTTTACGGTGATGGCTTTATAACCCAGATGTTTCAACGGGGTGTATATCATGTCGAAATGTACCCCTTCTATCAGCAGGTCTTTCGTGATGATGGAGGCATGATCGCCATGGTCGATCACGGCGGCATCATCCCCGATGCCGGCAATGGTTTCAGGGTGCCGTAGTCTGATGCCTTTGGTAAGATGATCGATCAGACCAAATTCTCCCAGGGAGGCAATGTCCGTAAGGGCCTTTTTGTTGTTATCCTCTGTCATGTATTATGGGTTTACGGGTTTTTATCTTTAGCGGCATCTTCAGACTGAACCGACACGCTCTCTTCATGCAGCAGCGTCATGAAGTCATTTACAAAGGTTGGGCATAAGCCCAGCGCTTTGGCTTTTGCTTGCCTGTCATGAAAGAGGTCATGCTTTCGCCGGGGTTGCAGGATCTCCGCACCTTGCTGTTTTTTAACCTTACCAGCTTGTTTTGAGAGGGAGAGCCGGCACGCCAGCAATTCCAGCAGGTGACAGTCGCAGTCATCAATTTGGTTACGAAGGTTTTCCAGGCGATCCGGGGTATCTGCATGCGTGGCCACGTTGTCGGAAAGCCTGTTCACCAAATCGTGATAGGCCGCCGGGGTCATCTGCTGCAGCGGATCTGTCAGGGCTTCTTCCGGACGATAATGTGTTTCAATCATCAGGCCATTCATTTTCATGGCGAGGGATTTTTCTGCAAGCTCTCTGATCCACTGTACATCTCCGGCTATATGGCTGGGGTCACAGATCACAGGCAGCTGTGGCATTTTGTTCTTCAGCGCCATCGGGATATCCCAGAGAGGGATGTTTCGGTAGATCTTCTTTTCATGCGTCTGAAAGCCCCTGTGTATCGCCACGATCTTTTGGGAGCCTGCCAGCATGATCCTTTCAATGGCACCCATCCACAGGCGCAGGTCAGGACACACGGGGTTTTTGATCATCACCGGAAGTCCCGTTCCTTTAATGGCGTTCGCGATCTCCTGCACCATGAAAGGGTTTACCGTAGTCCGTGCTCCAAGCCATATCACATCTACGCCATGCTGCAGACACAGTTCAGCATGGCTGGGCCTGGCTGCCTCGACAGCCACGGGCAGCCCTGTTTCCTTCTTTATCTCCTGCAACCATGGGAGCGCCTCTGTTCCCCTGCCTTCAAACTGGCCCGGACGCGAACGGGGCTTCCATACACCGGCACGCAGAAGCGACACCTTGCCCGTAGCTGCCAACTGGCGCGCAGTAACTAAAAGCTGCTGGCGGCTTTCCACACTGCATGGGCCGGCCACCAGCAAAAGACCCTGGTATAAGGTCAGCCAGTCTGCCAGGGGCACAAGATGATCACCGGATGTCGCTGAAGCCATGATGTAACGCCTTTTTCGCAAAGATAGCAAAAATGAACGGCAACAGGGTTATGGGTTTAAGGTTGTCAGGGCCGACGCATGAAACGGGGTTTAAAAATACGTGGGTTATTAACAAATTGTTGAAAGGCCGCTTGTTTTTGTTGATATAATATGTTGTTTATCAGGCGATTATTTGGATTTTCGGCAAATTGAAGCACGACTTTCTAAAGAAGATTCTTCGTCTGCCGGGGGGCATTCCCTCACATGATACCATCAACAGGGTAATATCCATGATCAAGCCTGATGAGTTCGAGAAGGTGTTTATGGAATGGGTAGATTCAATGAGATCGGGTGCTCTTGATCATAGAAGGTTACATTATGAACCTCAAGTCCAATCAAGGCTATATGAGAGAAAAACAAAGACAGCTTAAAGTCCAAACGCCTTCGAGCAGGCTGGGATGAGAAATACCTCCTGTATCTGTTGGGGTTTTCATCTTGACATGCATAAACGGGACACCATTACAAATGTCTGATACGGGTTTTTATGCC
>SLEW01000200.1 GCA_007124575.1 Bacteroidales bacterium
AAAAGCTATCCGGACTGGCAAAGCGGCAACCAGTTCTACAACACCACCGATGCCGGTTCAAGCAGAACCCGCCGTGCACAAAACGACACAGCACCCTATGACCCATATGACCCGGATGCAGCCGGAACAACAAATAACAATTTCCCGAACATTACCATGTTCTTCTCAACGGCAGGTTTGGGAGCACTTGAAGGAACTGTCACAGAGGACGGTAATCCGCTCGAAGGTGTTCACGTGCAGGTAGTGGGTACAAACATTACAACCGAAACCGATGAGGACGGTGAGTTTATGTTCCCCTATCTTCTCGCTGACACCTATGACATCCTCTTCAGCAAGTTTGGTTACGAAGACACCATCGTCGAAGATGTAGTCATAGATGAAGACGAAACCACAACCATCACTGCGAGCATGGATGCGATACCTACAGTAACTGTGAGTGGATTTGTTGGCGGCAGCGACTTCCCGAACGTGGGGCTCGAAGGAGCTACCGTGGAACTCATGGGCTATGATGATTATGAAGTGCATACCGATGTCGATGGCGAGTTTGAGATCGAAGGCGTTTATGCCAATAACGTTTATGATATCCATGTGTCCTTTGAGGGATATGAGCCATATTCAGATGAAGTTTCGGTTGGAGACACGGATATGGAACTTGCCGACATTATCCTTACAGAAATTGCTTATCCGGTATCTAACGTAGTGGCTGAAGAAGTTACAGAAGGAGCCATGATTACCTGGGACGAGCCTGCTCCTACTACTGAGTTCCGTTATGACGATGGCGAGGTGGATGCACAGCTTGGCTTCCAGGGAACCTGGAACAGCGTGATGGGTGCGGTACATTTCCGCAATGCCACATTGCACGAGATGACCTGGATGCTCACCGAAGAAGGAGGCCCGCATGCCACCGTAAAGGTATGGGTGCTCGGACTGGATGCTGACGGCAAGCCCGACAGGGATAACGTCCTCTATACAGCCGAAAACGTGCCAAACACCGATAACCAATGGATGACTTACGAATTCAGTAGCCCCGTGGACGCTCCTGACGGATTCTTCATTGGCTTGAGCTACAACGGATTCCTTGGCCTTGCCGTAGACGATGGCGTTGGCGAACCATGGGACTTTGTTCCCGGAACGCAGTTTGGTGTCTTTAACATCACAGATCCTACCTCCGCATTCACGGATATTGCTGACTGGGACTTTGAGGTGAACTATCTGCTGCGCGGCTATGGCATGGACTTAGGCCCGGCCAAGACAGGTGCTAAGCACTATGCTGATACTCCTCCCGTAGGCCCTGCTCCATTTACCGGTGATTTCCAGCCCGACTTTGATGCAGGAAAACCGGAATACACTTCCACCGTTGACACAGATCAGTTCCTCGGCGGTAAAGCACTGGAAGAATTTGATATCTGGCGCTTCCCCGTAGAAGACGAAGATGACATGGATGCCTGGACACAGATTGCCACAGGAGTTGAAGACTGGGAATATCTGGATACAGAATGGTTCGACCTGGATGGTGGTGTATTTAAATATGCCGTAGTTGCCGTCTATACCAACGATGTGCTGGCACCCCCAGCCCTGTCCAACGAGCTGGCCCTGGGTATGAATGTCGAGTTCACCGTGAACGTGACAACCAACTCAGGCGACAGTCCGGAAGGTGCAGAAGTCATCCTTGCCAACCAGACGGGCAACGAAGACCACATCTATACCATGACAGCTCCTGCTGATGGTGAGGTGGTATTCCCCTCTGTATGGATGGGTACCTATGATCTGCATATCATGTTGGAAGGATTTGAAGATTATGAGGCACACGGTATCGTAATTGATGACGAAGGACTGTCGCACGACGCAGAACTCATCGAAGATATTGTAGAGCCCTTTGGCCTGTTGGTTGAAATCGAAGGTCTGGACGCCGGAGAGGCCTTGTTCAGTTGGAACAATGTACTGGGAACCACGCTCTTTGAAGATTTTGAAGATGGCGTGATGCCAGATGGCTGGGATCAGATCATTACCAATACAGCAACGGATGGTCCAATACCAGCCACATGGAACGTGAATGATTATGTGTCTGCCGACTTTTCGCCATTTGGCACCTACCATGCAGGACTGTGGTGGGATTTTGGTCACCAGGACGAATGGCTGATATCACCGGAAATATCCGTAGGACTTGGCTATGAGCTCGAATTCTGGTCGGCGGTATTTCTTGGTTCGGTCAACAATGATCACTACTATGTGAAAATATCCACTGACGGTGGTGATTCCTGGACCGAGCTCTGGGATGCATCTGCTGAGACCGGTGAGTGGAACTATTATGACTCACCGTTTATTCTTGACCTGGATGATTACAATGGTCATGATGTACACATCGCTTTCAATGCTGTGGATGGACCCACCAATGACGGTCTGTGGTATATCTGGTTTGTCGATAACGTATCTGTTGGTCCTGAAGGTGAACGTAATACGATTGCCATGAGTGAATTCCAGCGGATCAGCAAAGCGGGCAACCAGGAGACGACTCGTGAGAATCCAGATATGATTGCCCGTGACGGCTCTGCATTCACCATGCCTGGCGCAACTACATCCAGGGCGTTCCATGGGTTCAATGTGTTCCTGAACGACCAGATGGTTGCGGAAGAAGTTATGGATACCGAATACTTCTTTACCGGCCTTCCTGAAGGAGACCATACCGCTGGTGTACAGTCCGTGTATACTACCGGTAGCTCGGATATCATCACCATCGACTTCCACATTGAAGAGGGAGCCGATATTGAAACCTATGCGATCACATTCCACGTGAACCTGGATCTTGCCCTGGAGCATGAAATCCTGGTTGGCTTTGATCCGGAGGTACATCATATCATGATGACCGGTGAGATGTTTGGCTGGACAGAGCCAGACCCGGCCCATGACGACATGGTCCTGGAGTGGCTTGATGCTGATCCTATGATTTTTGGTGTAACGGTTCATCTTGAAGCGGGCACTTACGAATACAAATACTTCTCCGACCTGATCGGCGACGGTTGGGAAGGTGGCGAATGGGAAGGTGGTGACAACCGCGTGGTTGAAGTCACCGGCGACATGGAAGTGGTTGACCATTTCGGCTTCACGGATGATGAAGTCATGGTCATCGATACGGAGTTGATCGAGGTGAGCATTTACCCGAACCCCGCGCGCGATGTGTTGCACATTGAGGCCGGCTCCAACATCAGCCACTTAAGAATGGTGGATATGCTTGGCCAGGTGGTTTACCATGCACAGGTAAAAGCCGCACAACATCAGATCAATGTCGGCGGCCTTGATTCGGGCATGTACTTCATCCAGTTAACCACCGAGGATGGTGTGGTAACACACAGAATCCAGGTGAACAGGTAAGAAATTTGTTTCTTGCGCTCATAGATTAATGAAAAAGGGCTGCCTTTATTTGGCAGCCTTTTTTTGTTGAGTCTGTAGAGTATGTGCTATTGATTTAACCTTGTAACTCTTTGTTTTCAGCGGGGGCATGCAATCAGCCAGGTTCCTGTTTTTTTGCAGAAATGGGAGATAAGTTGTATCTTTGCGGCACGATTTTTTTGGCATTACAGGATAGAGATCGCACAAGGTTCCGTAGCTCAGCTGGATAGAGCAACAGCCTTCTAAGCTGTGGGTCCCAGGTTCGAATCCTGGCGGAATCACCGGAAACCCCTCAAGCGAGGGGTTTTTTTATTACGAAACGGGGTGAAGTATTTGCGTTGCAGCTTGATGTTTGTTTTGTTCGCTAAGGTGTTTCTCCTTCCGGGCTAGTCGTGCGGAGTAAAATCATAAGCATAGTTCATTACATAACTGTAACCCGTAGGGTAGGCGGGATGCATGCCTTTTGCCACGCCAACTTTATGAAGACCATGCTGCAGGATGATCTTCCGGTGGCTTCTGTTGATAACCTGGTCGTCGATAAGCATATACATTACCGCATCATGTGCTGAGAAGCTTCCATAAGCAATGTTTTCTGCTATGCGTTCCTCCCAAATGCCTACGCGTTCGATTCTGGCGCGCAACCCTCCTTGTCCGCCATGCCCTCGGATGCCCCTCTGGCTGATGTATCTGAGGTGTGACCTGGCAGCTTTGGACAAATCCTCTGAGGGATATAGCAGGTTTACAGCTCGCGTTCTTAAAAGGTCAAAATACAATTCTTCTGCTGCAGACACGCCTTCTCTGGTCAGCATGATGGTTTCCACACCCGGATAGCGGAACTCCTTGTCCATAAAGTAGGTTATGTATTCAGCTACATATAGCCGTGCATATTTTTCAGGGTCATATCTTACAAGGTTGTGAGCAAGAATGATATTTTTTTCATCGTCGTCAAGAAAGTCCGCATTAACTCCTGTGTTAAGAATGTCAACAGGCCAGCCATCAGCAAGCAGACGCATGGCATATTCTTCATTGCTTAATCCGGGATCCCCGACACGCGCTGTGCTGGCACTTTCTGTATTGACCTTTTGAAATAGCAAGGGGGAGCATGCTGTGCATTGTATGATGAAAAATGCCAACAGGAAAAACCAGGCTGCTTCACGGATAAAGAGATATCTTTTATCAGCCTTAATTGTCATATCAGGTTCAATACAGATAAATTGTTTTATACCCTGGATAGGGGATACCTGCAAGCGGAGTGACTAGCTGCATGGTGCACCGTTAAACGCTATACCAGACGTACCGGAACTTCAGGTATCAATTGCAAAGATACCATTATTCGTAAGGCGGATAAGACAGAATTATCCGCCATTCGGCATCATACAGTTTAATGGTGTCCCAGATAGCTATTTTGACGGTGCGTTTGCCGGTTTTTTCATCATAAAAAATATAATCGCTTTGCCCCTCTTTGTTTTCGGAGATTTTGTCACCGAGCTCCAGCAGGGTTTTCTGTTCCTCGAAGCGATAATCCAGGAAGAGCATTCTGCCGGTGCCCCCAAAGGCTTTGTCAAAGATGATGCGGCCCTGGGGCTCCATTACCCAGGGGTCATAGATAGTTTCAGACACAAAAGGTGTAGCCAGCTCTTCTATCATAACTTCAGGCCGAATCATCAGACTTACCGAGCCATGAAAGTCCCCATGCTCATCAATGATAGGATGTTGCAGGCTTACAGCATCAAAACCTTCTACAGCGAGAAATGAGTTGCTCAACAAAGGTGCCTTGTTTTTTTGCATGGTAAAAAAGTTTTCCT
>SLEW01000162.1 GCA_007124575.1 Bacteroidales bacterium
GGGTGTCACCTTCCATGACCGACTGGCCGGGCCTTACCGGGATCGATGTTACCTTGCCGTCCTTGTCGGAATCAATATTGTTTTCCATCTTCATGGCTTCCAGCACCATAAGCTTTTGACCTACCTTTACGGTGTCTCCCTCTCTGACCAGGATTTTAACCACGGTGCCTGGCAGGGGAGAGTTGATCTTGCCGGCAGGGGGTGCCGTAGACTTCATACCTGCGCCTTCTTCTGGCTTGGCGTCTGCCGGCGCCGACACGCGCGACCTGACAAGCTTGGGGGTCTTGGCGGGCTGGATTGCCTTGTCGACCTCCACCTCGTAAGTTGACCCGTTTACTTCAAGCTCAATGATGTTATCTTCCACATTTTTTATATGGACATCATACTCGTTGCCATGTATGGTGAACTTGTACTTCTTCATTGTTGGTTAAGGTTTCTTAATCCGTAAATCTTAGAGCTCCAGGGTGAATATGTTCTAGATACCTTTTTCATGGTGAGCACGGTATCTTCAAAATCATGAAGTTCAGAGCGATACAGGTGGACGGCAGCGGCAATGGCCGCATTGATTTCACCGGTGAGGTCTGTTTCGGGCTCAGGCCCTGCTTCCACTGTGCCCTCGTCTTTAATGACTTCTTCAGGTTTCTTTTTCCGGAAAAGATCTTGCATCTTCTGGCGGAACGCCGGGGTAAAAAGCCTGGGTGTGTTGCTGAAGACAGTATAGATAAGGATAAGAATGATAAACACGATGCCCATGCCCAGCATGGCCATGATGAAGCCGTGCGGATCATGCTGGGCAAAATCTTTTGCCGCCTCCGTTTCCTGGAAGCCCTCCTGTGCTACAAAACCCAGTGTTTGATGGTAAGCAATCATGGTGTGCTACCTGTTTTTATATGTTAACATATGCATTTTTTACTCTTTTTGTGATGTGTAACGCCCTTTACAGCGGGATGTTGGAATGCTTTTTAGGCGGGTTTACATCTTTTTTGGTCGCCAGCGACTGCAGTGCCCGGATGATGCGGAAGCGCGTATTACGCGGCTCGATCACATCATCGATGTAACCGTATTTGGCTGCATGGTAAGGCGTGGCGAACTTTTGTACATAATCCTGCTCGTGGCGGGCTATGAAATCGGCCCGCTCCTGCTCATCTTCTATTTTTCTGATCTCCTTGTTGCGTAACACCTCAATGGCACCTTTGGGTCCCATCACGGCAATCTCGGCCATCGGCCATGCGTAGTTTATGTCGCCGCGCAGGTGTTTGGAACTCATCACACAATAGGCGCCCCCATAAGCTTTGCGCAGGATGACCGTGATCTTGGGTACGGTAGCCTCTCCATAAGCAAAAAGCAGTTTGGCCCCGTGGATGATGATGCCGCCATACTCCTGCGTGGTGCCTGGCAGGAAACCGGGAACATCCACCAGGGTGATCAGCGGAATGTTGAATGCATCACAGAAACGTACGAAGCGCGCGGCCTTGCGGGAAGCGTTGATGTCAAGCACTCCCGCCAGGTAGTTGGGCTGGTTGGCGACAATGCCCACCGACGTGCCGTTGAAGCGTGCAAAGCCTGTGACAATATTCTTCGCATAGGTGCGCTGCACCTCCATGAACTCACTGTTGTCCACCACCGAATAGACGATATCCTTTACGTTGTAAGGCTTATTGGGGTTTTCCGGGATGATGTCGTTGAGCCCTTCATCAAGCCTGTCGATCGGATCATCGCTGGGCTCCAGCGGAGGCTCCTCCAGGTTGTTCTGCGGAAGGAAGCTGATCAGCTTGCGTATCATCAGGATGCCTTCACGCTCATCATCTGCAATGAAATGGGATACTCCAGATTTGGTGCCATGAGTGATCGCACCACCCAGGTCCTGCTCTGTGACAGTTTCGCCGGTTACCGTTTTAACCACCTTTGGCCCCGTGACAAACATGTAGCTGTTGTCTTTGGTCATGATGTTGAAGTCGGTGAGCGCCGGCGAGTAAACCGCACCCCCCGCGCAAGGGCCAAATATTCCGCTTATCTGTGGGATGACACCGGAGGCCATGATGTTGCGCTGGAAGATCTCCGCATAGCCGGCCAGGCTGTTCACGCCTTCCTGGATACGGGCTCCGCCACTGTCATTTAAGCCAATGACAGGTGCACCCATCTTCAGGGCCTTATCCATTACCTTGCATATCTTTTCTGCGTATGCAAGCGAGAGGGATCCCCCAAACACGGTGAAGTCCTGTGCAAAAACATACACTACCCGTCCGTCGATGGTACCATAGCCCGTGATGACACCATCCGAATAAAATTGTTTGTCTTCCAGGCCGAAGTCGGTGCATCGGTGCGTGACAAACATATCAAACTCCTCAAAGCTGCCGTCGTCGAGCAGCAGCTCGATACGCTCACGGGCTGTCAGCTTGCCTTTCTGGTGCTGGGCATCAATGCGTTTTTGACCTCCGCCGAGCTTGGCAAGTTCGCGTTTCTGCAATAATTCCTTGATCTTGTCTTCAAAAGCCATATTATGGTGCCGTTAGAAAAATATGATGATCTACTTTTTGTTTTTGTTTTCACAGAGCTCCATGAGCACACCATGTGTCGATTTGGGGTGCAAAAAGGCAATGTCAAGGCCTTCAGCTCCTTTTCGGGGTTTCCTGTCGATCAGGCGAACGCCCTTTTCGTCCATCTGTGCAAGCGCATCTTCAATACCCTTCACGGCAAAGGCCATGTGATGTACCCCCTCGCCTTTCTTCTCTAAAAACTTACCGATGGGCCCTTCCGGGTCGGTCGACTCCAGCAATTCAATCTTAGTCTGTCCCACCTGGAAAAATGCCGTCTTCACTTTCTGCTCTTCCACCTCTTCAACAGCATAACATTCCATGCCCAGCATATCTTCATAAAAGCGAATGGACTCTTCCAGGTTCTTTACGGCAATTCCGATGTGTTCGATGTGTGAAATATCCATGATGTATGTTTTTTTAAGAAGTTGTATTATAGCGCCTTAGGCTTGTCTGGGCACATGCCGGTCAACCTGTAACCTCATGCGGTCAGCCAATAACAGGACCCAATAAACCACGGCAGAGTTGTTAATTAATTAGCAAATCAGCATTGTGATAAAAATTACCCTGTTAAATTGCTGCAAAGATAGGAAAGATTATGAAATCCCTGACAGGGTGTTATCATCAAAAAATCAAAAAGTTGAAACTTTTTTTAAAGCAATGATGTTAAGGCGAGGGGGTAATAAACCAAGGGAACTCCACATCCCAGTTTTCCCGTACCTGGATGGTATCAGGAAGCATATGTACCGGCTCCGGTTGCCTGCCGCGAAGATAGTCTCCTGTTGTCCATGACCCGCTGCCGTCGAGATCTTCAATAAGCCTTACCAGGTATCGTCCCGGGCGGACATGGCGAAAAACATACCGTCCGCTTTCCCTGATGAATTTTTCCTGCAGGATCTCTTCGTCCCTGTTAAGTAATTGCATGATATATTGTTCCGAAGCGGGTGGCACTTCTACATCCAGGATGATGTTGCCGTAATTTTCGTGTGATGTGGTAGTAAAATTATACCTCAGGGTATCATGGGTCAGTCCGAAGAGGTCTGTAAAAGCGCCTGGAAGGATATCCAGCTGGTAGGATGTTTCCTCTTCGAGTGGCGGATACATTTCCAGGTTTCGTCGGGCGTGGCCGGTGAGATAAAATCTTGCCGGGATGGGTATGCTGTCGTGGATAAATAGTTCTATGCGGTTTGTGTCTGTTTGCTTTATGGGATGCTCACTTGTTAATGACAGAGGCTTAAAAAAGGGCACTGCTGTTCGCCGTGGCGCATCGAGTGTGATGTTCAACAGCTCTTCCTCTTCGCCGGTATCTCTTGCACCTCGCCGTGGTGTGGTGGCGCGTCGCACCGTGTCAAGCACCTGCTCGCCATCCCGTACTTCAAGAAACAGGGAGTCGCGTTCCGTGTCGGCAAACCAGATCCTGAGCGTGTCGCGTTTTTTCCCGAATTCGGCAATATGCCACTCGTCGTGATCAAAGGGTTCTCTTATCTCTCTCACATGTGCTGAGTCAAAAGGCACACGAAAGCTCATGGTTATCAAGCCTTTTCTTGTGAGCGCTGACGAGGTGATGCGCTGCACCGTATCTTCTTCCTGGAAGAGGTACAAATGATAGGATGGCCCGGCAGCCGGTGGATCGGCATGTGTTAGCATTGGCAGTTCTGCCTCTTCATTGCCCGCGGGCTCTTCATGGGCTTCGGGAAGCGTGTCGTGCATGTTTTCAATAAACCGGGGTGTAACCAATGAGTCAAGGAAACCGATCCTTTCTTCCGGGAGGTCGTATTTGAAATTATAGTTCTGATCGTCAAGGGCAAACATCAGGTATTCACCTTCGGCCATGTTGCTGATGGTGAATCGCCCGTTTTCGTCGGTTTTGGCCAGATATACCGGCCTTTCAAGGTACGGGACTGAGTCGTATATGTTATCGTATAGCATCACATATACTGCTTCTTCCGGAACGAGGTTGTATGCGTTTCTGACCTGTCCTCCCAGCGCCAGGGAGTCTACGTGATCACCTGTGGAGACAACGAACTGAAAATTTGGGATGGCATTGCCTTCGGTGATGTCGCGGATGGCATCCCCAAAGAAAAAATTATAGGTGGTATTGGGACGAAGCTCTTCTTCTATTTCCAGAATAACAGACCGGCCCCGGATGCGCACCTCGGGCATGGTTTCCAGCGGGGGCGAGATAAGCAGCTGTTGTCTTATGTTTTGAAGTTGAACAAACTCATCAAAGAAGATGCGGATCTCATCGCCGTCAAAGTTGGGAGAGTAATTTTGGGGTGTGCTTCTGACTACTTCCGGAGGGGTTTCGTCTCTTGGACCTCCTGTGGGTGAAACCACGTGAGCACAGGCATAAAATAGCAGAACCAGCAGCATGCCTGCAGTCATACGCCATCGATTATGCCCTGTGTGAGGCTGTGGTCTGGTCATATAAGTATTTTACCTGTTTGCTTGCAGGCGTTTTTCTGGAAAAATCCTGATAAAAGCCTGGCAAGCATGATTTAGTCACGCCTGAATATCAACTTGCAAAAATACCAAAATATCCCGGGATGACACGTATCGATCCCTAATGGAATGTATGTAAAAAAACCGGGTCTCATGCTAAATAGCAGAGACCCGGAAACCAAAAC
>SLEW01000003.1 GCA_007124575.1 Bacteroidales bacterium
AACAGGGCGAAGCGGGTGCTGCAGAGCTGAATAAAGCCATCGCCGAACGCTTCCGGGATTACAGCATGAGCCTCCGGTCCGTGCTGTTTTCTGTAATCGAAGAATAATCCCCCTGTCCTCAGCCCAACGCTACTTTTTTAATGCTCATGTATTATTTTTGTTATATTTTAAATTATGCCGAATAATTTCTATATTTACATTTGAATGGGATATGTTATGCCCGTGAAGAACCAAAAGTTGTGAGTGAGCCACTGTCATTTCTATACTTCTGCTTCGTATTCTGCACTAATATAGCTTTTCAATGGATAAAGACAGAGAAGAAACCCAAAGACCAGAAGATGAGAATGAGGCGCTGCGCAGGCGGGTTTCTGAATTGGAGTCGCAGCTTGGCCAGGCCACCCATATCATACAACAATACAAGCTGGCAGAGGAGAAGCTGCAAATCACCCTGGATGCAATAGGTGATGCGCTTATCGTTACCGACGCTAAGGGTTGTGTCATGCAACTGAACCCTGTGGCGGAACGGCTGTGCGGCTGGACGATAGATGACGCCAGGGGCAGGCCTGTCACTGAGGTTTTTCGTATAGTGAGTGCCCTTACCGGCGAAGCAGCTGACAACACAGTCGAAAAAGTTTTGGAGACCCATGAAGTAGTCGCACTGGCTAACCATACGAAACTCATCTCCAGGGATGGCTATGAGTATCAGATCGCAGACTCTGCTTCACCCATCAAAGATCGTGAGGGTCGGATTATCGGAGTTGTGCTTGTTTTCAGGGATGTGACCCGGGAATATAATATTCGGGAGGCTTTAAAGGCGAGTGAGGAAAAGTACAGGACGATATTTGAGAATACCGGTTCTGGTGTTTGTATCATCGAGGAAGATTATACCATTTCCCTGGTGAACGGCCATTTTGAAAAAATGTCGGGTTACTCCGCTGAAGAAGTGGAAAATAAAATGAAGTGGCCGGAGTTTGTGATGGAAGAAGACCTGGAGCGAATGAAGGAACAGCATAAACTTCGTCGGGAACAGCCTGGCAGGGCGCTTAATGAATATGAGTTCCGCTTTGTGGATAAAAACAAGCAGATCAGGTACATCCATCTCTTCATTGAAGTCATTCCCGGCACACGACAGAGCGTGGCTTCCCTGCTGGATCTTACCGAAAGAAAACGTGCAGAGGAAGAGGTGGAAAGATCCAGAGACCACCTGCAATATATTCTGAATGGGATCGATGCGCCCATTTATGTGGCCGACATGGAGACGCATGAGATCCTTTTTGTGAATGAATCCGGTTTAGCCGCCTGGGGCCCGTGCCTGATCGGGAAACCCTGCTATGAAGTGTTGCAGGGTATGGATGCACCCTGCGATTTTTGCACCAATGATAAGCTGCTTGATGCTGAGGGTAAGCCAACCGGTATTTATCTGTGGGAGTTTCAGAATAAGGTCAATGGTCGCTGGTATGATTTGCACGATAAAGCCATACGATGGACTGACGGGCGGCTGGTCAGGATGGAGGTTGCTATAGACATTACTGAACGCAAGAAAACGGAACTGGCGCTCCAAAAGGAAAAGGACAAGTTCCATAAGATTACGCTCACGGCACCCGGCACCATTTGCATGTTTCAAATAAGTGATGACGGACAACTGCATGTTCCCTATGCTGACCCTGACATTGAAGAAGTGTATGGATACTCACCGGAAGAATTAAAACGTGATGCCTCGCTGGTTGTTATGAATATGCCGGCTAAAGATCGCATAAGGGTCAGGAAGGAATTAAGCGCTTGTGCAGCAAAAGGGAAGCCGCTGTTTACCGAACATAAATACAATCACCCTAAAAAAGGGAATGTGTGGATGGAACTTCGCTTTGCCCCTGAGAAGGAAGGCGACGGAAGCATTACCTGTTACGGGTATGCCATTAACATCACCTCCATAAAACAGCAAGAGATCAAAGAGCAGTTATTGTATGACATTGCAAGAGCAAACATCCTTTCAGGTGACCTGGAAGAATTTTCGAAACGTGTACGAAAAAGCCTGCAAGTCTACCTTAACACCGCTAATTTTTACATTGCCCTCTATGATAAGGATACTGAACTGTTTTCGCTGCCATTCGAGAAAGATGAAAAAGACAATATCATAGAATGGCCGGCCAAAAATTCTGTCACCGGACTAATTCTGGAAGAGCAAAAGAGCATGTTGCTCAGGAAAAAAGACATTAAAAAATTGATCAAGGGAGGGAAAATCCAGCAGGTAGGCACTATGTGCGAGGCCTGGCTTGGTGTTCCGCTTATCAATGGCGGGGAAGTGATGGGAGCTATCGTGGTGCAGGACTATGACAACCCTGATGCTTTTAATCGTGAAAGCAAAGGAATCCTGGAGATTGTGTCGAACCATATCAGCCTGGCCGTTCAGCGGCAAAGAAGTTTTGAGGATTTACGTTTCCAGTCGATGATACTGGATCAGATCCAGGACAAAGTCACCGTTACAGACCTTCATGGTAAAATCATTTATGCAAACCAGGCTGAGAGTGCGCTTTTTAATGTGTCACCGGACAAGCTGTTTGGTATCAATGTCAGTGAATTTGGTGACAACAAAGAGAAAGGGGCTTCGCAGGAAGAAGTCATTCATCATACCCTAAAAAAGGGGGCGTGGCGCGGCGAGGTGGTTAATTACAAAGAAGATGGGTCCGAGGTATACCTGGATGTACGAACCACCCTGTTGCATGACAACAAAGGTAATGAAATAGGACTTTGTGGCGTGTCGACCGATATTACGGAACGTAAGAAAACAACCAGGCAGCTGAATTACCATTTGCATTTTCAGGAAATGGTGGCAAAGGTCTCTTCTTCTTTTGTAAACGTGCACAAAGACAACTTTGATGAAAAGGTGAATCAAATGCTCGTCGAGATAGGGCATTTTTTTGAAGTGGACAGAACCTATCTGTTCAGATTCTCCTCCGATTACAAGACGATGACCAATACCCATGAATGGTGTGCCGAAGGGATTCCATCTTTCATGGATGCCATGCAGAATTTTTTAATGGAGGAGCTGCCGTGGTGGAAGGAACAGGTGGTGAACAGAAAAGCCGTTCGAATTGCTGATGTTGACCAGCTCCCTGCTGAAGCCTTGAAAGAGAGGAAGGAGTTTAAAAGGCAAGGCATTCAGTCGCTGCTCACCGTGCCTGTTTTTGGCAAAGCTGCTGTGATCGGATTTTTTGGGTTTGATTCTGTGCGTACCCAAAAAAACTGGACTACTTACCAGGTAGAGATCTTGAAAATTTTGGGAAATATTATCACAGATGCCATCACCAAGGTGGAAGTTGAAGATAAGCTTGTGGAGGCCAAGGAGAAGGCTGAGGAAAGCAACCGGTTGAAGTCGGCTTTCCTGGCCAACGTGAGTCATGAGATCCGTACTCCGATGAATGCCATCCTGGGCTTCATGGAGCTGCTAAAGGAACCTGACCTGGAAAACCAGCAGCGCATTGAGTTTGTTGATATCGTGAACAAAAGCGGCCAGCGGTTGCTGCAAACCATCAATGACATCATTGAGGCCGCCAAACTGGAGTCCGGACAAGTGGAAGTGGTGACAGAAGAGGTTTGCATTTCTGATGTCATGCAATATTTTCACACGCTGTTTGGCCATAAGGCAAAGGAGAAGAACCTGGCGCTCCGCATGGAAGAAGACTTGCCACCAGGAGCCGGATGCATTGTCACCGACCGGCACAAGCTGGAGGGCATTCTCACCAATCTGCTGAGCAATGCCATTAAGTTCACTGCCTCGGGGCACATCGTGCTGGGCTGTTATCTAAAGGATAATCAGCTGGTGTTTTATGTGAAGGATACGGGTGTGGGTGTCAGGGAAGACCGTCAGCGTGCCATCTTTGAGCGGTTTGTGCAGGCCGACCTTGAGCTCAGCCGTGGCTACGAGGGCTCAGGCCTTGGTCTCGCCATCGTGAAAGCTTATACCGACATACTGGGAGGCAAGCTGTGGATGGAAACAGAATACGGAAAGGGTAGCACATTTAGCGTGTCAATCCCTTACCGGCAGGCTGATCCGGTTGCGCCATCTGCTGATGTGAAGGAGGATAAGGCGCCCGTAGAGCCTGGCAGCCAAAAAATCCTGGTGGCTGAAGACGACATTATGAGCTATCAGTACCTGGCAGTCATCCTGGAGAAGCAGGGATTGACACCTCTACACGTGATGGAAGGCAAAGAGGCTGTAGATGCTGTACGCAGCAATCCCGGGATCACCATGGTGCTGATGGACTGGAAGATGCCCGGTATGAACGGCCTGGAAGCCACCCGCGAGATCCGGAAGTTCAATCCTGACATACCCATTGTCATTCAGACCGCTCATGCCCTTGAAGGCGACCGGGAAAAGGCCCGGGAAGCAGGATGTACCGACTATATCTCCAAGCCCATCAAGTCAGATACCCTTGTGAGGGTGTTAAGGGAGCATTTGCACGATTAATGTTTTAATTTTTTTGAGAGAGCTTGTTGGCTTTTAGCTTTTGGCCCCAGGACTTTTCCAGGTGTTGTTGTTTTTTCTTATATTTAAGGGAAAAATGATTTATTGTCAAATTAAAACCATCTTATTATGAAATGGCTTAGAAAAATTACCCTTATCTTGTTGCTCGCCGCGATGGGCGCATTTATGACCAGCTGCTTCGGGACTTTTCAGCTCACCCGCAACGTGTATAGCTGGAATGAAAGTGTAACCTCCAACAAATTTGCCCAAACCCTCCTTTTCTATGGGATGAATGTGGTTCCGGTTTACGGGGCGGCAACCTTTTTGGACTTCTTTGTATTTAACCTCGTGGAGTTCTGGTCAGGCAGTAATCCCATTGCCATGGCTGAGTACGAGGAGGAAACCCAGCTGGTGCAGGTGGATGGACAATGGTATGAGATGCATGCAACAAAAAACCATTTTACCGTGTCGAAGGTGGAAGACGGAAGCGTCGCTGAAATATTATATTCCATTCAGTTTGACGAACTTACCCATCAATTTATCGTGAAGGCCGACACGGAGGGACAGTAATCAGGTTTCTGTTTGCAGTATTGGTGCTTTGCCAGAATGCCCGGGATAGATGTTATTGCTGGTTTGCCGGCTTAGCTGGTATGGAGACGGTAAA
>SLEW01000220.1 GCA_007124575.1 Bacteroidales bacterium
CCTCGGGAGGAAAGAGATACGCTTTACCTCCGGGGTATTTGAAGAACCCTTTTTGCATTAACAACATGGCAGATGCCACCACCAGCGTGGCAGCCAGCTTGCCCCGCTGATCAAGCAGTCCGTCATAAATTTCTTTCAGTTTTCCTTCGGCTTTATGAAAGCCGATCATTTCTATTCTTGACATAAAATCCAGTTAAAAAAAAAGGGAATTAGTTACAAATGCAACCTTTATGTTTGTGAAACATGCATTTTAAAAAAAATGAAGTTATTGACAAAGCCTATATAAATACTACGGTCAAAAAAGCCTTCCAGGATCTTACAGATGGTTTTCAGGCCGCAATAAAACTATCTGTGCCCGAAAAACCGAATTAAAAACTGTTCAGCTTCCTCAGAATCCAGCTTGCTGTTCGATATGAATGCATGCAGGTTAACCCTGATCTCTGCCTCATCCATGGGTTCAGCTGTATCAATATATCCCTTTTCCAGCAGATAACCCTGAAGCTGCCCAATCTTGTTTTCACGAAAACCGGCCACTTGTTTATCGCGAAGTGCATGCAGAAGTGCCCCGGCATCGCCTCCCAGTTCTTCCAGTTTTTGAGCCACTTCATCAATAAACGTTTGACTTACCGCACCGCTGTCTGCAAGCACAGACCGATCTGCGGGTTTGGCGCGACCCTGGCGATACAGCTCCAGGAAGTGCGACAGGAGTTTTGCTTTTTTACGCATCTTCCGCACCTCCTCCTCGTGTGCTCCATCAATATTTCCCTGCTCACGAAGGAAATGATCGAGTTGTCCCCAATACACGATATGCCTTTTCAAGCAATGATAAATAAAAGCCGTGTCCGTTGTCAGGTACCAGATATGCAGCTGGGAAACCTCATCCCGCATCCGATCAAAAACAGGCACATCGATCGCTTTGCCATAATCATCATGACTCATTTTTGCGGGCGCTGGCACCTGGTCGGCAAGCAGGCTCAACGTCCAACCCTGGCTTGTGCTGGTTATCGCATCCGGGCCATCGGCTGTGTGACCGCGTAAGAAAATGCACTTCCCCTGAATATCAGGGTGAGCATCCAGAAATTGCACCCATTTCGCCAGCTCATCCCCCTGGGCGGTAAGATAAAACACCTGTCTGCCTTCCTGGCTTATGGCAGCCAACGCCTCCATGATGGCTTCCGAGCGAATGTCGTCGCTGTTGGCAAAAAGCTCATCCGCCACTATGGGAGGCTTTACTGCCTGTTCC
Organism: Bacteroidales bacterium; assembly: GCA_007124575.1. Lineage (GTDB taxonomy): Bacteria > Bacteroidota > Bacteroidia > Bacteroidales > UBA7960 > PUPG01. Next base: position 1,244 of record SLEW01000220.1, read on the forward strand.
TGCGACTCAAGGTAAGCCAGGCGCACGGCAAGCAACAACTGGATGCGTGTGCCCGTGGATAGCTGATCTAAATTTTGGTTTTGCTGTTGCACATTGTCAAACGCCATAAAGGCAAGCTGCTCCCTGGTATCCAGTTTGAGGGTATACCGGCCCTGGGTAATTTGCAAAAAAAGCCGGTCGGCGTGTTTGACCACAGCAGGCCGGTCCTTTTGCTCGCTCTCCCTGGCGATGTGCCGGGCCACGATATCACCGGTGATCGCAGCCAGGTTTTGATGATAGACCTCTTCCAGTGGGTCCAGGCTTTCTTCCATTGTTAACAAGGCATCTTCAAGGGCTGAACCCTGCATGGTGATTTTGATCTGACCTTCAATTTCGCTGATCTCCTTCCTCAGTTGCTCAGCACGTGCGCCTTCCCCGGCATGCTTTAAAGCTGCTCTCCTTGCATCTTCAATGGGCAGGGAGAGCAGGTCTTGCTCATTTTCTATGAAGCTGGGGTATTCCTGCAGACCGGTTAGCAAGACCTGCTCCAGGTTTTCAGCACGATCCAGTTCTTTTCCGGCATCCCGGAAAGCTTCCAATTGTTGGTCCAGACGCTCAAGTTGCTGTTTATCGTCATCTTCAAGATGCAAACTTGAATAAATTTTGGCTCTGCGACGGAGGCTTGCCTTGATTTTTTCTTCTTCCAGCCTGATCTTATCATCCGCATGTTGCATGCCACTGGTAGCCTTTTGCCTGACATCCTCCTGCTCTCCAAGCTCCCTGATCGTTGCGGCAGCGGACCTGCTGTCTGCAACATGCTGATCACGAAATGGGTCAAGCAGCTGATTGATTGCCCCGACCTCTTCCTGAAACTGCTGCTGAAGGACCTGCCTGCGAGCCCGCAGCTCGACCAGCTTTGTCTGGTTTTCCTGCCACTTAGCCACTGCTTCCAAAAAATACGCAAGCGCACTCTGGCTTTTGAGGTTTTCTGATGGGATATCCGGTACCACACCCACTCGTGCCTTAAGCTGATCATACTTCTCTTCCATCTCGATTATTCTGGGAATCAAGGCCTTAAGGTCTTCTCTCCGCTGCTGCAACCGCTGCGCCAAAAACTGTTTCTGATGGGCGTATTCAAGTTGACTGACGAGGTCATCGACCCGGTGGGTTACATCCTTTATGGACCAGGTTACAGGTGCAGGCAATCCCGTCTGCCCATAATCAGCTTTCCTTACCTGCGGATCGCCCCTTTTGGCATTTTGTAAGCCAAGGACAAAAACCACGGCCATGATCACAATCCCGGCCAGCGCATACCAGCCGAAAGGAACAGCTGCCAGTACCGAAGCAAGCCCAAGGGCCGCCAGCAAATAATACCATCGGGGCGCCAAGCCATAGCTGCTTTGCGTCTCATGCAGCCACCTGGAAAGCGTACGGATGCCCTCCTGCAAACGCCCGGCATCTGCATCCGGCAGATCTGCTAGTTCAGTTTCCAAATGCGACACCTCTGTTTCAAGAAAGTGCTTTTCGCTCGCAAGCTGATGCGATTCCCGCAAATATTTGTGCAGATCGTCAACATCGGTCAGGTCGACCCCTTCCCAATTCACCTCATCCAATTCAGGATCGATACGCCTTACAGACTCGCTCAGGCCCTCGCTTGCAGCAGCCGTATCCTCACGGTTTGTTTCAAGCCTCTGCTCATGGGAGGCGACAATTTCCTGCCTCTCCTTCAATTCATATAAAACCTCCCTGGGTACACCTTCGCCAGGCAAATTGACCGTTGTCAGCACTTGCTGATGTTGTTGTTTTTCCGTTAAAGCAGCAGCCTTACGGTTCTCAGCCTTGACAATATCCTCATCCAGGTCGTCCATCTGCTGTTTTTCGCCGCCAGTAAATAGCTTCAGCTTCTCCGAAAACCCGGCAACCTGTCGTTGCTTGTAGTCCATGTCTATCCTGACTTCCAGGTAATGCACCAGTTTTTCATACATCTCCTTAAGGAAAAGCGACTCTTGTGCATCCTCAAGCTGCTTTTTCAATATAGCCAGACGAGCTTCTTCCCGTTTCAGATTTTCCTGTCTTCCTTTGACCTCCCTGACTTCCTGTGCTGCCTTTCGGAAGTTCCTGTATTCTGCGATGGTCGTTCTTTTTACAGTGTCCTGGTATTTCAGCTGGCTGGCTGACCATTCCAGATCAAAGCCCCCTGCCATCTGGCGCATGATATCTCTTGCAATATGCGTGTCGCTTGCGGAGATCAGTTTGTGCATTGCCAGGATATACATGTCGGCCATCTCAGCCGGAGGCAAAGGGGGGAACTCCAGCATTCCCTGCACAGGTTCCACCTGGCGATAACGGCCATCCTGGTGAATGACCCAGCTGGCCTGATCAATCTGGACCTTCATCCGGGCTTTGGCTCCTTCCTTTTCCCTTGCCCACAACATGTCGCTGATCAGTCTGGCTGTAGAGCTTTTCCCGGAAGCATTAGGGCCGGCCACGATATTTACGTGGGCAGCCAGATCCCGGAAGGCACCTCTGTCGATCCCTCGCGGCATGCCAGGCAACCTGATTATTTCAAGCTCGTCGATAAGCAAAGGATGGCTTTTCATGGTAGGCATACCTTGTTAGAGTTGTGATGTGTCTTTGTGGCTTAACATATGACTGAGCAGGACTTTGCTTTCCCGAAGGATATGGGCCAACCCCTCCTCCCGGGTTGGTTCTGTCAATCGCTCCATCTGGCGCAGAGGGGCATAGGTATCAGAAAGCTTTGCCTGGCCGGCCTTTCGTTGCCAGGCATCAAGCATCTCCTCCACCAGGTCGTTTCGCGTTTCGTTTTCAATGCTGAGAATAACCTGTGCCAGACGACCAGCCACAGAGGCTTGCCTGGCCAGCTCCCAGAGATCCCCAAGTGCCGGTTCGACCGCATGGCGAACCTTACGGATGCTAACGGATGTGCTGCCGGCAGACAGTGCCAAATCAAGGGTTTCAGCGGCCCATGCATGTGTTTCCTCCCGTTTTTCGTGATGACCCTTTAGCCACAAGGTGAATATCAGGTGTTTCGTATCCTGCAGCTCCTCCCCCAGGCGATCCATTTGAGTGTCCAACGTGTTGTTCAGCAACGCACGAAAGTCATCGCCAGACATGCCCTCCTGCAATTCTACGACAACATCTTCATACCGGACCGCTGACATAGGCAGTACTTCATACCGGATGTCATGTTTACTCCCAATGGTAAACAGTACAGGGCCATGCAGTCCAGGCTCCGCAGCACTCAGGGCATGCGGTGATCCCGGATAAGCAACAAGGGGTAGATTATCATCAAAAAAAGCAGGCTTATGAATATGCCCAAGCAACCACAGGTCAAGTGGCTGTTGTCGTAGATCCGCCAAACGGAATGGAGCATAGCGGCTCTCCTGCATGTGAAGGTCCCCATGCAAAACACCTATATTCAGGACATCCGGACGGATTTGCCCGGATATGTCATCAAAAGTCAGCAGCGGATTATATGAGATATGCCTTTTCGGGAAAGACCAGCCGGCAAAGCCAATGTCCTGTTCCTTGATGCGGAGATTCAAATATTCCCAGCGGCCATCCTTCCCCAGGAGATGCACATTATCCCATTGCCTGTGGGCAACAAGCTGCGGCAACACGTCAAAATCATGGTTTCCGGCAACCATGACAACGGGAATGCCCGCATTGGATAGCCTTTCAAAACCTTCCCGGAGCGGACCGAGTGCTTCAAAATACCGGTTGTCCTCATCCACCATGTCACCCGAAAGCAAAAACAAATCAATGCCTGTCCGCACAGCATAATCAACCATGTTTTGCCAGGTAAATGAGGTGGAAGCTACCGCCTGGTCGTCGTGCAGATCAGCAGATTTGCGTCCAAGGTGCAGGTCTGAAGCAG
>SLEW01000206.1 GCA_007124575.1 Bacteroidales bacterium
ACGGCATTCCTTCATTTTTTTAATGTGCTCTGCGTGCCAATCCATTGCCCTGGAGGCAGCCTGCTTGTAATAATCAACTCCTTTTGCAGTCATAATAGTTGTTTGGTTAAAAGTTTATAGGTTTTTTGATCCTTAAAAATACTAAAAAGCCGCGAAACCTGCCCATTAAGCAAAATAAATCTCAGGTTTTATTAAGTTCAGAAAAAAAGGATTTTATAACTTGCGTTTTTGATGATAAGAAAACACAGAACAATGCAAAAGCAAACTGGTCATTATAAACCCAAACCGTATGTGCAGCTCAGTAACCCTGAATGGCTAAGGGATGCGGTAATATATGAAATAAACACCAGGCAGTTTACCCCTGAGGGTACTTTCCGTTCTGCCACAAATCAATTGCCTGCCATTAAGGAGCTGGGAGCAGATATCATCTGGCTGATGCCCGTCCATACCATCGGCTCCAAAAACCGCAAGGGCCGGCTGGGAAGCCCTTACTCCGTGCAAGACTATTACCATATCCATCCAGACCTGGGAAATGAAGACGATCTGAAGCACCTGGTAAAAGAGGCACACAGGCTCGGCATGTACGTTATCCTCGACTGGGTTGCTAACCATACTGCCTGGGACAATGTGTTGGTTAAACGACATCCTGAATGGTATGCACGCGACTGGAAAGGAGATTTCCGGCCAAGTCAGTGGTGGGATTGGTCCGATATCATCGAGCTTGACTACAGCCATGCCGGACTACGAAAGTATATGATCGATGCCATGAAATACTGGATACGCGAATTTGACCTGGATGGCTTCCGGGCAGATATGGCCGGCTTTGTACCCCTCGACTTCTGGGAACTGGCAAGGAAGGAGCTGGAAGAGATTAAACCGGTTTTCATGCTCGCCGAATGGGAGTCGCGCGACATGCATGCCAATGCCTTTGATGCCGGTTATGCCTGGAGCTGGTGGGACGCTGTATATGATATTGCCAACAAAAAAGTACCAGACCTGGCACCGCTCCATGTATATTATTCATGGAACGACCGATTTTATCCCAAAGAAAGTATCAGGATGACGTTTGTGACCAATCACGATAAAAACGCCTGGGAAGGCACCTCGCGCGAACTGTTTGGTGATGCCCTGGAAGCAGCCATCGTGCTCTCCTTTGCAGGTGATGGAATGCCGCTGATATATAACGGCCAGGAGGCTGGAGACACCAAAAAACTGGCCTTTTTTGAAAAAGACCCTATCCCATGGAAAGAACATCCACATGGTGAACTTTATAAAAAACTGATAAGGTTGAAAAAAAACAATCCCGCTTTATGGAATGGTCAATGGGGAGGGCCGGTGATCCAGGTGCAAAACTCCCGGGATGATCTGGTGCTCAGCTTTCTCAGACAAAAAGAAGAAAACAGGGTTTTAGCTTTAATCAATTTTTCCGATCACACACAGCAAATACAATTCCACACTGAGGTACATTATGGCCAGTATGTTGACCAGGAAACAGGTGTTAAGACAAGTTTTTCAGCCGATACCAAACTTAGACTCGCACCCTGGAAAGCAAAAATATTCACACATGCCGGAAAGGAACAATGAAAAAACCGCGCTGACCCACAGGGCCAACGCGGTTACTATTTAAATTGTGTTTTTGCCAGACTATTCAATTAATTCTACAAACAATGCGGTCAGATTCACATCCTCTTCCGGCATCTCAAAAGTATATTCGACATCTGAACTGACCACAAACCCCTGGATATTATCAGTCCACTGAAGAAAATCATATCCCTCGTTGGCTGTGGCCTCCAGCACTACCTCTTCTCCGGGATAATACTCGCCGGCTCCTTCCACTTCGCCACCTTCATCAGGCTGAACCATTACTATAACCTCATAGGTCTCCATGTCTTCGTGCTCATCCGGTTTTTGCTCACTTTGACCAGCAGCCATAGACAAACTGCCTGCTGCAAACAATGCCACGAGAGAAAAAACGATGAGTTGCTTGTACTTTTTCATTGCTTTTGTAAATAACATAATGCGTTTTTTTGGTTTTTAATTCACAACGATTTATTTACTAATGTAGGGAAAAGAATACATTCCTGCAAGAGCAACAAGGCTTCTTTCACAGACTTTAACAGTTTTAAACGTTTTTTAAGCGAAGCTTAACAAATATTCGTATAACAACTTTACACATGCTGCATATTTCAAACAAGGAGATAGCATGGGGCTTTGCCAATGAACTCATCACTGACAAATAGCCTTATTAAGCAGGAATTTTTGAATAGTATATCTTTGCAAAAGGAAACAAAAACCTGAGAAAAACGTTTAAATTAACGTAAATAAACAGATTAGCTGTATAGCAGCTTTAACAGAATATAAAGACATGCAATATCCAAAAATACATTTCAAAAAATTACTTTATAGCCTTGCCATATTGGTGTTACCGGCCTTTATCCTGCTGCATTCCTGCAGTGATGACAACAATGTGTTTGTCGTGCCTGGTGAAGACGAAAATTATACCGTGCATTTTATTGATGTAGGACAGGGAGACGCCATTTTTATAGAAACACCGGTAAAGAACCTTTTAGTGGATGGAGGCTATCGCAACTCGGGAGTAGTAGAGTACCTGGTTGCGCTTGATATAGAATATATTGATCTGGTAATCGGCACCCATCCACATGCCGACCATATCCAGGGTTTGATCGGTGTATTTCACGAGTTTGAGGTAGGTGAAGTCATTGACCCCGGCGTAACACATACTACAAATACCTTTAATGAATACCTTAGTACGATCGATTTGTATGATATTCCTTTCACTGTGGGCAGAAAAGGCATGGAGTGGGAACTTTCCGAGAATGCGCATATGCTATTATTGCATCCGACGGATCCCAGTGAATATCATCTTAATAATGCATCTATAGTAGCCCATGTGACTTTGGGTGAAGTAACCGTCCTGCTTGCTGGTGATGCAGAGGAGAATGCTGAAAATCAGATGCTGAATGAACCCGAATTACTTGCCAGCGACATCCTTAAGGTAGGACACCATGGGAGCAATACCAGCTCACAAATGGCCTTTCTGGAGGCCATAGATCCGGATATAAGCGTCATTCAATGTGGAGAAGATAATCCTTATGGTCATCCCCACAACCCGGTAATAGAGCGTCTCAATGCCATAGATACCACGATTTACCGTACTGATCTGCATGGAAACATAGTAATCACCATTAAAGAAGGTGAAGAGTATGAAGTCCATATCCATCAGTAGATATTTTTTTTGCTTTCCGCTTAATATTGTTTAATTTCGTATATCAAATAATTTATTGGTGACGGAACATGGGTGCCTTTAACATGAACCGGGTGCTTGTGGGCTCGGCGATGCCATACGGCCATGACAAGATATTAACACACAGGGACATGATTATCCGATGGAGGTTTGGCTTCGCCGAGCTCGCAAAGTGCTCGGTTCATCTGACCGAAATATAAAATTATAAACAGATGAAACGCCCATGTTGGAAATCCCGACCATTCGGGAACAGGATTTTTGACACACAGGGGGATGATTATTGATCGCTGGCAGCGGAACGCCCTGAAAGGGCAATTCAGTTCAGCCCAGTGGCAACGCCCTGGGTAAACAGGATACAACCCCCACCAGCGCCCTGAAGGGGCAGCTTAAAACGATACCACAAAGAACAGAACAACAATTAGTTACGAAATTATAAACACATGAAAGTGGTAGTAGACAGAATAGTGGAAGGTTTTGCCGTTGTGCTCATTGAAGAACAGGAGAAAATGTTTCACGTGCCTGTGGAAGAATTACCGGAAGGCACACAGGAGGGCAGCTGGCTGCGCATCGATTTTACGCTCGATGAAGAGCAAACAGACAGCATGTATCAGAAAAATAAGCGATTGCTGGATAAACTCATCCAGAGAGGCCGGACAAGAAGCGGAAGAGAGTGAAAGGCGCATCTCTTATGGCGTCAAAGGTAATCAGCTTAAATGAAGCCTTTTAAGTACTTTCAGCGCGTTTCATTTTTGCCTGTTTCCTGAAGGCATAGATCATAAAGCCGATACCAGCTATTATGGCAGGTATGCTTAGGATCTGTCCCATATTAAGTAGCATGTCCTCCTCGAATGGCGATTGGGGTTCTTTGATAAACTCTACCAGGAAACGTGCAGTAAACATAAAGAGCGCGAAAAAGCCGGTCAGAAAACCTTCAGGCAGCTTCGTACGCTTTTTGACATACATCCATCCCAGCGACAAGAACAAGATCAGGTAAGCCAGACCTTCATATATTTGTGTTGGATGCTTTGGCACGGTTTCGCCCCGGGCTTCAAAGATAAATCCCCAGGCCAGTGTGGTTTCCACCCCATAGATCTCAGAGTTCATGAGGTTTCCCATCCTGATGAAGAAGGCAGCTAAAGACACCGGAATAACCAGCCTGTCGAGCAGCCAGGTAAAGCTTTGCTGGCTTATCTTTTTCTGAAAAAAATAGAGGGCAATCAGGATGCCGATGGCGCCGCCATGGCTGGCAAGTCCTCCCTGCCATATATAGAGCACCTCGATCAGGTTTTGGCTATAATAGCTGAAATCATAAAAGAAACAGTGACCCAGTCTTGCCCCTGCAATACTTCCAACAAACATATAGATAAGAATGCTGTCGGCATGCTTTGCAGGCAGGTTTTCATTGCGAAAGATCCGGGAGATGATATCATAACCCAGGTAAAATGACAGCGCCCAAAAAAGGCCATACCATCTTACCGATAAATTTCCTATCCTGAATATTTCGGGACTGGCGTCCCAGCTAATCTGTAGTAGTTCCATACAAATAATCTCTTATCTTACCTGGCAAATGCTGTTTTCTATTTGTCAATATCAATTACTTCCACATCAAAAATCAGGGTTTCTCCCGGTGGTATAGGGCCACTTCCCCGTTCGCCGTATGCGAGATGCGGTGGTAGTATAAGTCGTGCTTTGGCATTTTCGCGGAGGAGAGAAAAAGCCTCATCCCATCCGCGAAGCACCTGATCGCTTCCCAGCACAAAACGCAAGGGCTCTGATCGCTGTACCGAAGAATCAAAAAGGCTGCCATCCGAAAGATAACCTGAGTAGTGCACTGTGATAACGCTACCGGG